>CAJCJE010000438.1 GCA_903970565.1 Candidatus Melainabacteria bacterium
CCAATCCGGGCGTGCTGGAATTGGCCAACCGCACCGAGTCCCCGCACTGGGGCGACCACGGCTACAAGACCATCGGCGACATCATGCGGGCCCTCAATCCCCTCGAAGGCGAGTTCTACCGCGAGGCGCTCCAGGTCAGCCGCTACACCAGGGAGATGTTCTGCCTGATGGAGGGCCGCCACGTGCACCCCTCCACGCTCTACCCCGGTGGCGTGGGCACGGTGGCCACGATCCAGCTGTTCACCGACTACCTGACCCGGCTGATGCGCTACGTGGAGTTCATGAAGCGGGTCGTGCCCATGCACGACGACCTGTTCGACTTCTTCTACCAGGCCCTGCCCGGCTACGAGATGGTCGGCTACCGGCGGACCCTGCTCGGCTGCTGGGGCAGCCTCAACGACCCGGACTACTGCGACTTCACCTACCAGCACATGACCGACTGGGGTCGCAAGATGTTCGTCACCCCCGGCGTCGTGGTGGACGGCAAGCTGGTGACCACCGACCTGGTCGACATCAACCTCGGCATCCGCATCCTGCTCGGCAGCTCCTACTACGAGGACTGGGAGGACCAGGAGACCTTCGTCCGGCAGGACCCGCTGGGCAACCCGGTCGACCGCAGGCACCCGTGGAACCAGCACACGATTCCCCGCCCGGCCAAGCGCGACTTCGACGACAAGTACTCCTGGACGATGTCGCCGCGCTGGTTCGACGGCAAGGACTACCTGCCGCTGGACACCGGCGGCGGACCGCTGGCCAGGCTGTGGCCGACCGCCCTGGCCGGGCTGGTCAACCACGACTACGTCAAATCCACCGGGCACAGCGTGCTGATCCACCTGCCCAAGACGATGAACAAGCCGGAGAAGACCTTCGAGTGGAAGATTCCACAGTGGAGTAACGCACTGGAGCGCAACCGGGCACGGACCTACTTCCAGGCCTATGCCGCCGCCTCCGCGCTGCACTTCATCGAGAAGGCACTGGCCGAGGTGCGGGCCGGGCACACCAAGACCTGGGAGTCGTTCAAGGTGCCGGAGGAGAGCATCAGCTGCGGCTTCACCGAGGCCGTCCGTGGCGTGCTGTCCCACCACATGGTGATTCGCGGCGGCAAGATCGCCAACTACCACCCGTACCCGCCGACGCCGTGGAACGGCAGCGTGCGGGACTCCTACGGCACCCCCGGCCCCTACGAGGACGCCGTGCAGAACACGCCGATCTTCGAGGAGAACAGCCAGGAGAACTTCAAGGGCATCGACATCATGCGCGCGGTCCGCAGCTTCGACCCGTGCCTGCCCTGCGGTGTGCACATGTCCGTTGGCAACGGAAAGGTGCTCAACAAGCTGCACTCACCGCACGCCTTCAACAACGAACAGATCTAACTCGCGCGGACGGCCGGTGCCCGTGGTGACGCGGGCGCCGGAGGCGATGACGGTGGAAGGTGGCGGCAAAGCAGATGGGGCCTTCGCAGGATGCCCAGGAGATCGGCCAGCACGTCGAGCAGGTACTCGCCGACATCGGCGCGCTCGGTGATCTGGCCATACAGGACAAGGTCGAGGAGTTGGTCAGCACCCTTGTCGAGTTCTACGGCTCGGCGCTGGAACGGATCATGGAACTGGTGCACGGGTCCGGCAGCGCCGATCTGCTCACCGAACTCGGTGACGACACCCTGGTCGGCAGCCTTCTGGTGGTGCACGACCTGCACCCGCTGTCCACCGAGCAGCGCGTCACCGTCGCACTGGAGAAGGTCCGGCCCTACCTCGGTTCGCACGCCGGCGACGTCGAACTGCTCGGGGTCGCCGAGGACGTGGTGCAACTGCGGCTGGCCGGCAGCTGCAACGGTTGCCCGTCCTCGACGGTCACCGTGAAACTGGCCATCGAGAAGGCCATCCAGGATGCCGCGCCGGAAATCGTGGACATCCAGGTCGAGGGGGTCGTCGCGGAGGAGCCGCGCACCGAGTTCGGTCCCGGCGGACGGAAACTGCTGCCGGTGACCACGGTCAACGGCACGCCCCCGCAACCGCGCCAGCCGGCCGCGACCGAATCGGACTGGGTCGAGGTCGCCGAGGCCGAGGCGACCGCGCAGGGCACGCTGACCAAGCTGCGCTTCGGCAGCGTGGACATGGTGCTGTGCAACGTGGCCGGTGGCCTCTACGCCTACCGGGACCGCTGCCCGAACTGCGGTTCCGGCCTCGCCGCCGGCAGCCTCGCCGGCCCGGTCCTGGCCTGCCCGAACTGCGCCGGCCGCTATGACGTGACGCTGGCCGGTCGAGTCCTCGGCGCGGGGGGCGGTCATCTCGATCCGCTCCCGCTGCTCACCGACGCCGGCCGGGTCCGGGTCGCCCTGCCGCTGGAGGTGAACGCATGACCTCGGGGTTGCGTCGTTTCCGCGCCGCCCCGGCCCCGCCGCCGGCCCCGGCCCCGGTACCCACCGACGGGCCGCCGCCGGCCGCCGAACAGCGCTGTGACATGTGCGCGGTCGAAGTCAGCCCGGCCGAGCACTCGCACGTGGTCAACACCGAGACCCGCGCGATCATGTGCACCTGCCGGGGCTGCTATCTGCTGTTCACCCATCGCGGTGCCGGCGGGGGCAAGCACCGCGCGGTGCCGGAACGCTATGTGTACGCGGCGACACTCGCGCTCGGCGACGCGATGTGGGAGTCCGCCGGCATCCCGGTCGGCATGGCGTTCTTCTTCACCAACACCGAACTGGGCAAGACCGTCGCGTTCTATCCCAGCCCGGCCGGCGCCACCGAGTCGCTGCTGCCGCTCGGTGCCTGGGAGGAACTGCTCGCCGACAACCCCGGTCTCGCCGACGTCGAACCGGACGTGGAGGCGCTGCTGGTCAACAAGACCGGCGAGGGCTTCGAGTGCTATCTGGTCCCGATCGACGCCTGCTACGAACTGGTCGGCCTGATCCGGTTGAAGTGGCGCGGTTTCGACGGCGGCACCGAAGCCAAGGAGGAGATCGCCACCTTCTTCGCCGGTCTGCGCGAGCGCAGCACGCCGGCCGTCGGCGAGGGTGGGCGCACCAATGGCTGAGCTGACCTTCGAGTGTCTCGGTGCCCGGCCCGATCCCTACGGCACCAGCCCGGTCCTGCTGTTCAAGCTGCGCATCTCCGAAATGGACTCGGCCCCGGTGCACGCGGTCGCGCTGCGCGTCCAGATCCGGATCGAGCCGCAGCGCCGCCGCTACGACGAGCACGAGGCCGAACTGCTCACCCACCTGTTCGGCGAGCGCTCCCGCTGGGGCGACACGCTCAAACCGATGCAGTTCACCACGGTGTCGATCATGGTGCCCAGTTTCGTCGGCAGCACCGAGATCGACGTACCGGTGCCGTGCACCTACGACCTGGAGGTGGCCGCCGGCAAGTACTTCCACAGCCTCTCCGACGGCGTCGTGCCGATGGCGCTGATGTTCAGCGGCACGATCTTCAGCAAGGGCCAGACCGGGTTCTGGGTCGACCAGGTGTCCTGGAGTTCGGATGTGAACTACCAGCTGCCGATCGCGGTCTGGCAGGGCCTGATGAACACCTACTTCCCCGGCGAGGCCTGGGTCCGGCTGTCCAAGGACACCATCGACGAACTGCTGCGCTACAAGGCCCGGCACGCGATCCCGACCTGGGACGCGGCCATGACCTCCCTGCTGGAGCGGGCTCGCGAACCGGTCGAGGAGGTCGCGCCGTGAGTTCTGACCTGAGTTCTGACCTGGATTCGGGACTGGATTCGGGACTGCGGGCCGACGTCGAGGCCGACTTCGCGCAGGCCAAGCCGGTCGCCGACGCCGTGCTCTACGAGGGCTACCTGCTCTACCCGTATCGCTCGTCCTCCACGAAGAACCAGGTGCGCTGGCAGTTCGGCGTGCTGATGCCTCCGGCCTTCGTCTCGACCGGCAGCGGCGAACGGGACTCGATGTTCGTCGACTGCCTCGCCGAACCCGGCCCGACCGCCGTGCTGCACATCCGGGTCCGCTTCCTCCAGGTGCAGTCCCGTCAGATCGAGTCGACCACCGGTCCGGTCGGCTCGCTGCTGGTCCGGGGTACCGAGCTGACCACGTGGCAGGAGGCGGTCGAGCAGGAGGCGGACGTCGCCGTCGCCGTCTCGGACCTGCTGGAGCACGGCGAACGCGCCGTGCCGGTCAGCGTGCCGGCGGGGGAGGAGGTGGAGGAGCTGACCGACGAGGCCGGCGCCCGGCTCGGTCGTCTGGTGCGGCATCGCTGGGCATTGTCGGCCGACGTGCGGGTGAGCGCCGAACCGCTGCCCGGCCCCTACGGCGCCGTCCGGCTCCGGCTTTCCGTGCACAACACCAGCACCGTCGCCGACGCCGACCGGGACACGGCGTTGCGGACCGCGCTGATCGCCTGCCATGCCGTTGTGGTGCTGCGCGACGGTTCGTTCATCTCGCTGCGCGAACCACCGGAATGGGCCACCCCGGCGGTGCGTGCCTGCACGCAGGACGGCGCCTGGCCGATCCTGCTCGGGGCGCGGGACCGGCGCGACCTGCTGCTCGTCTCGCCGATCATCCTCGACGACCATCCGAGCATCGCGCCGGAAAGTCCGCAGAATCTCTTCGACGGCACCGAGATCGACGAGATCCTCACCCTGCGCACCCTGGCGCTGACCGACGAGGAGAAGCGCGAGGCGCGGGCGACCGATCCACGCGCGCGGGAGATCATCGACCACGTCGACTCGATGCCCAGCGAAGTCTGGGACCGCCTGCACGGCACCATCCGCTACCTGCGCGCGGTCACCGGCGAGGTCGCCACCGTGCCGGAATTCGGCGAACTCACCGACGATTCTCGTGACGACGACCCCCTCGACGCGCCGAAGATCACCGACCGGCCCGCCGTGCCGTGGTGGAACCCGGCCGCCGACTCCTCGGTCGACCCGGAGACCGACAGCGTCGTGGTCAACGGCGCCACGGTGGCCAAGGGCAGCCGGGTGATCCTGCGGCCCGGTCTGCGCCGCGCGGATGCCCAGGACATGTTCCTGGCCGGCCGGACCGCGATCGTCCAGTCGGTGATCTTCGACGTCGACGGCGCCAAGCACATCGCGGTGACCCTGGAGAACGACCCGGCCGCCGAACTGGAGAGTTTGCAGGGCCGGTTCCGCTACTTCGCTCCTGAGGAGATCGAACCGCTCGGGAGCCCGTCATGAGCCCCCGCCTCCTCATCGCCGGGATCGGCAACATGTTCCTCGCCGACGACGGCTTCGGCGTCGAACTCGCCCGCCGCCTGGCCGAGCGGACCTTTCCCGACGGCGTCGACGTCGCCGACTACGGGATCAGCGGGATGCACCTGGCCTACGACCTGATGTCCGGCTACGACACCACCATCCTGCTGGACGCCACCCAGCGCGGTGAACCGCCCGGCACGGTCACCATCCTGGAACTGGACACCGAGCAGCGGGTCGCCGAGCAGGTCGACACCGTCGCCCCGCCCAGCGCCATCGACGCGCACGGGATGCAGCCGGACATGGTCATCGACCTGCTCCGGATGCTCGGCGGTGAGCCGGGCCGGATGCTGCTGGTGGGCTGCGAACCGGCCGAGATCACCGACCGGATCGGCCTGTCCCCGCCGGTCGCCGCCGCGCTGCCGGGCGCGGTGCGCGCGGTCCTCGACCTGCTCGACACCGAACTGTCCACCCCAGATCTGTCCACCCCTGATCTGTCCACTGTGGATAAAACGCCGGCCGAAGCCGGAAGGGAGGTGTGACCATGCTGCGAAGACTGCTGTTGCTCGCCCTGCTCGCCTACGGCGCGAGCTACGCCTACAGGAAACTCGCTCCCGACCTCAAGCGCTACGTCGAGATGAGTCGGATGTGATCACCGGTTGCTGACGGCAGGCGAGAAGGAACGAACTCAACCAGAGCCGGAGGTTGTCTCTCCGGTGGACATGGAGATGATCATATGTGCCTCGGCATTCCGGGCGAGGTTATCGAGATTCTCGCCGACCGACCAGATCTGGCCAGAGTAGAGGTGAGCGGGGTCCGGCGCGCCATCAACATCGGCCTGCTCGACGAACCGCCCAAACCCGGCGAATGGGTGCTCATCCACGTCGGCTTCGCCCTGTCGAAGATCGACGAGGTCGAAGCGAAAGCCGCCCTGGACTTCCTGGAGAGCATCGGTCAGGCCTATGCCGACGAGATCGACGCCCTCCGCGAATCCCGAATCGAATAGGAGGCGAGCCATGCGGTTCGTCGACGAGTTCCGTGACGCGGAGACCGCGCACGCGCTGGCCGCGAAGATCGCCGGCCTGTGTGAGCCGGGGCGGCACTACAAGTTCATGGAGGTGTGCGGCGGACATACGCACACCATCTACAAGCACGGACTGGAGGACTATCTCCCGGAGACCATCACCCTGGTGCACGGGCCGGGCTGCCCGGTGTGCGTGATCCCGATGGGACGGGTCGACGACGCGATGGCGCTGGCCTCGGCGCCGGACGTGATCATGACCTCGTTCGGGGACATGATGCGGGTACCGGGGTCGCAGGGCTCGTTCTTCGACGCCAAGGCGGCCGG
>CAJCJE010000439.1 GCA_903970565.1 Candidatus Melainabacteria bacterium
CGCCGGTTGTTCCCACCACCACAGGGAAGAACCGGCAGCGCGTCCGGCCGGCGGCTGCCGGTTGTTCTCTCCTGCCGGCGGGGCCCGGCACGCAGGGTGAAAGCATGACCGTGACTACTGTTGCGAACACCGAACCGGACGCCTCGACGGTGTCCGCGCTGCCGTTCGTGCTGTCGGCGGACGAGGCCGGCACGCCGGTGCACTCGATCTTCCCGGACTCCCGCGCGCTGGTGCGCCGACAACTGCGCACACACGGCGCGGTGTTGTTGCGCGGCTTCGATGTCGGCGGCGTCGACGGGTTCGACGGCGTGGTCCGGGCCGTGTCCGGCGCGCCGTTGACCTATGCCGAGCGTTCCTCGCCCCGCAGCACGATCAAGGGGCAGGTGTACACCTCGACGGACTACCCGCAGGCCGAGGAGATCTTCCTGCACAACGAGAACTCCTACCAGGCCACCTGGCCCAGGACGCTGTTCTTCTACTGCGTGCAGCCCTCCGAGACCCTGGGCGCGACCCCGCTGGCCGACACGCGCGCGGTGTACCGCGCGATCGACCCGGCGGTGCGCGAGGAGTTCGCCGCCCGTGGCTGGATGGTGGTGCGCAACTTCATCGACGGCGTCGGCGTGCCGTGGCAACAGGCGTTCAACACCTTCGACCGGACCGAGGTGGGCGCCTACTGCGCCCGTAACGGGATGATCGCCGAGTGGGTGGGCAGCACGCTGCGCACCAGGGCCCGCCGGGACGCGGTGCACCAGCACCCGCTGACCGGCGAGACCGTGTGGTTCAACCACCTGACGTTCTTCCACGTCACCACGCTGGGCGCCGAGATGTGCGAGGGCCTGCGGGAGATGTTCGACGAACAGGACCTGCCGACGAACACCTACTACGGCGATGGCGCGCCCATCCCCGACGAGGTGGTCGAGCACCTTCGGGAGTGCTACCGCAGGCACCGGACCCGGTTCGACTGGCAGACCGACGACGTGCTGGTGGTGGACAACCTGCTGGCCGCGCACGGCCGCGAGCCGTTCACCGGGCCGCGCCGGATCGCGGTCGCGATGGCCGAACCGTCCACCGAACCCGCGCGGGACTGACGTCAGGTGGAACGGGCGATCGCGCACGACGTGCTGGTCCGGCGCGGCCGGGCCGGCCTGGTCGTGGCCTGGCCGGCCGACCGGCCCGGCGCGTTCACGGCCGTCCTGCGGGCCCTGGCCACGGCCGGCGTCACACCGGGCCTGCTGGCCCGATCCGGCGCCAATGAGCTGACCTGCACCGTGCCCGGCGACGACGCCGACCGCGCGGCCCGTGCGCTGCGCGCGGCCGGGTTCCCCGGAGTCGCCGTGGAACCCGAGGTCGCCGAGGTGTGCCTGCGCGGCGCGGGCCTGCGCGGCGATCCGATCGTGGTGGCGACCTTCTGCGAGGCGCTGGCGCTGGCCGGTGTCCAGCTGCGGATGCTGTCCTTCGAGGCGGGCGAACTCACCGCGGCGTGTCCGCGCAGCCAGTTGGCGGTGGTGACCGCGGGCCTGTGCGAGGCGTTCGAGGTCCGGGAGGCGGGCCGGACCAGCCCCGCGCCGGTGACCGCGTTCGCGATCCCGGTGGTCTCCTGAGCCAGGAATTCTCCGTGTATGTCAGAGCCGAGGTGCCTGTCCGGGTCGGTGGACAGGCACCTCGGCTCGTCGATCACCCGCGGTGGATCGCGTGACGGGATCAGGCTTTCGGCTCCACGGCGACGAAGCGCAGCTCCGAGGTGTAGCGGCGGCTCTGGTCGTCGGTCAGCCAGGCCTGTTCCGGGGTCGGCAGCATCTCGGTGATCACCAGGCTGCCGTCGGGCTCGGTCCGGGACAGGCGGCGGGCGGCCTTGGCGAAGAGGTTCACATACAGCGGACTGTCGAAATCCACGTAGAACGGTCGGGGTTCGGTGGGCGAGACCACGAACACGAACCGGGGCAGTTCCCGCCCGGCCCGCCATGCCCTGGTGCGGACGAACCGCGCCGCCTCGGTCTTCGCGGCGGCGAACTCCAGTTCGGCCGCGCCGATCCGCCAGGTCTGCCGGGCCACCACCATCCGGTCGATGGTCACCCTGGGGGTGTGTTCGGCGTCCGGCATCAGTTGGAAGCCGTCCACCACAAGTGTGGTGAGCACGTGCGAGAACACGTCGAGCAGGTCGAACTCCGCGCCGTCCGGGCACACCGCGAGCAGTTGGCCCTCCCGCTCGGTCACCAGCACGTCGGCGCTGCGCACCGCGCGCGGGCGCGCCGGGTCCACGGTGTGGTCCAGCAGGGCCACGAAGTAGTCCTCCGGACGGTCCAGCGAGTGCCGGATGCGGGTGGACAGCCGGGAGCGGTGTTCCTTGGGAAGCATGGGAAACAGCCTCGGCCCGGGCAGGTCGCGGTCGGTCTGGGCGCGCAGCCGGGCGGCGTCCGGGTGCTGGTTGACAAACAGCGACGCGCCCAGCGTGTTCATGGCCACGTGCAGCTCGCCCAGCACCAGTTCGAACTCGCCGCGCTCGATCGCGTCGGCACCGGTCGCGGCGATCATCACGTCCGGGCTGAGGTAGCGGGCCGTGGTCCAGGACGGGCCGTGTTCGCCGAACGCGGCCCGCACCCGGTCGGTGAGCGCGGCCGAGGACACCCGGATCTCCGCCGCCGACGCGCCGGTCCCGGCCAGTCCCAGGATGTCCGACCAGCGGCGGTGGAACTCCGCGCGCAGCTGCCGGGCATCGGCCGCCGCGGCGCCGTGCAGCACCGGCAGACAGCCGAACCAGCAGGCGGCCAGGTCGACCGTGCCGTCCGGGCTCTGCGCGCGCAGGCGGGCGTACACCTCGTGCGCGGCGGCGCGCACCCGGCGGGCCAGCTCGGCGGTCAACCAGGTGGCGCTGGTCAGCAACAGCTCCAGTGGCGCGCCGAGGGCCTCCAGCACGTCCGCGCCCAGCCGGACGGTCGCGGC
>CAJCJE010000440.1 GCA_903970565.1 Candidatus Melainabacteria bacterium
CGCGTCCCGCTCGCGCCGGGCGCTGATCCCGCCGACGACCTCACCCTTGTAGATCCAGACCTTCACGCCGATACGGCCGAAGGTGGTGCGGGCCTCGAAGAACCCGTAGTCGATGTCCGCACGCAGCGTGTGCAGCGGCACCCGGCCCTCGTGGTAGTGCTCGGAACGCGACATCTCGGCACCGCCGAGACGACCGCCGCACTGCACCTTGATCCCCTTGACCTGCGGGGAACGCATCGAGGACTGGATGGCCTTGCGCATCGCGCGACGGAACGCCACCCGGTTGGACAGCTGCTCGGCCACGCTCTGCGCGACCAGCTGGGCGTCCGACTCGGGGTTGCGGACCTCGAGGATGTTCAGCTGCACCTGCTTGTTGGTGAGCTTCTCCAGCTCACCGCGGATGCGGTCGGCCTCCGCGCCGCGACGGCCGATGACGATGCCCGGCCGGGCGGTGTGGATGTCGACGCGAACCCGCTCGCGGGTGCGTTCGATCTCCACCTTGGAGATACCGGCCCGTTCCATGCCCTTGGAGAGCAGCCGACGGATCTTGACGTCCTCGGCCACGTACTCCGCGTACTGCTTGTCCGCGTACCAGCGCGACTTCCAGTCGGTGGTGATTCCCAGTCGGAACCCGTGCGGGCTGATCTTCTGACCCACTACTGGGCCCCTTCCTGGCTCTCGCTGGCCGGCTTGGCCGAGCTGGCACTGGCCTGCTTCTTGCCCTGCGCCTTGTTGCCCTGCGACCTGCCCTTGGCCGCGGTGACCTTGGGCCGAGACTCCACCTCAACGGTGATGTGGCTGGTCCGCTTGCGAATCCGGTACGTGCGGCCCTGCGCACGCGGCCGGAAACGCTTCAGCGTCGGCCCCTCGTCCACGTAAGCGGCGGAAATCCAGAGGGTTTCCGGCTGGAGGTCGAGGTTGTTCTCGGCATTGGCCATCGCGCTGGCGAGCACCTTCGCCACCGGACCGCTTGCGGCCTGCGGCGCGAACTGGAGCACGGCCAGGGCTTCCTGGGCGTTGCGGCCCCGGATCAGGTCGACCACGCGACGCGACTTCATCGGCGTCATGTGGACGTAGCGGGCTCGGGCCACGGCGCGCGGCAATTCCTCCGCGCTGGCGGCTTCGTTACCCATATCTGCTACCCCTTGCTCGTTACTGGTTAGTTCGTGTCAGACCGCGGTTCAGCGGCGGCGCGACTTCCGGTCTTCCTTGATGTGACCCTTGAAGGTGCGGGTCGGGGCGAACTCGCCCAGCTTGTGTCCGACCATCGCCTCGGAGACGAAGACCGGGACGTGCTTGCGCCCGTCGTGCACGGCGATCGTGTGCCCAAGCATGTCGGGGATGATCGTCGACCGGCGAGACCAGGTCTTGATCACCGACTTCTTGTTGGCATCGTTGAGGGCGTCCACCTTCTTGAGCAGGTGGTCGTCGACAAACGGGCCCTTCTTAAGGCTGCGTGGCATTCCTTGTCACTCCCTTCCTGCTCAGCGCTTGTTCTTGCCGGTGCGACGCCGGCGGACGATCAGCCGGTCGCTTTCCTTGCGGCGACGGGTGCGGCCCTCGGGCTTACCGGCCGGGTTCACCGGGTGACGACCACCGGAGGTCTTGCCCTCACCACCACCGTGCGGGTGGTCGACCGGGTTCATCGCGACACCACGGACGGTCGGGCGCTTGCCCTTCCACCGCATCCGGCCGGCCTTACCCCAGTTGATGTTGCTGTGGTCGGAGTTGCCGACCCCGCCGATGGTGGCGCGGCAGCGCACGTCAACGTTGCGGACCTCACCGGAGGGCAGTCGCAGCTGCGCGTACGGGCCGTCCTTGGCGACCAGCTGCACGCTGGTACCCGCGGAGCGGCCCATCTTCGCGCCGCCGCCGGGCCGCAGCTCGATGGCGTGGATGACGGTACCGACCGGGATGTTGCGCAGCGGCAGGTTGTTGCCCGGCTTGATGTCGGCCCGGGGGCCGTTCTCGATCCGGTCGCCCTGGCGCAGCTTCTCCGGCGCGATGATGTAGCGCTTCTCGCCGTCGACATAGTGCAGCAGCGCGATGCGCGCGGTGCGGTTCGGGTCGTACTCGATGTGCGCGACCTTGGCCGGCACGCCGTCCTTGTCCGCCCGGCGGAAATCGATGATGCGGTAGGCGCGCTTGTGCCCACCACCCTTGTGCCGGGTGGTGATCTTGCCGTGCACGTTGCGGCCACCGCTGCCATGCAGCGGGCGCAGCAGCGACTTCTCCGGCGTCGACCGAGTGATCTCGGCGAAGTCGGAGACGCTGGAGCCACGCCGTCCCGGCGTAGTCGGCTTGTACTTGCGGATTCCCATGTCTGGTTCTTATCCCTTACGCGGCCGGGCCGCCGAAGATCTCGATCGGCTTACTTTCGGCGGACAGGGTCACGATGGCCCGCTTGGTGTTCTTGCGTTTCGCGTAGCCAGCGCGAGTGCGCTTGCGCTTGCCCTGGCGGTTGATCGTGTTGACGCTGACCACCTTGACGCCGAACACCTTCTCGACCGCGATCTTGATCTCGGTCTTGTTGGCCTGCGGTGCCACCAGGAACGTGTACTTGCTCTCCTCGAGGAGTCCGTAGGACTTCTCGGAGACCACGGGCGCGATCAGGATGTCGCGCGGATCGGGAATCATTCGGCTGCCTCCAGCTCGACTTCAGCGGAGCTCGCGACACCCTTGCCGGCACGACCACGGGCCGGTCCGGCCAGCAGCGCGTCGAACGCGTCCTTGGTGAACACGATGTGGTCGTTGACCAGCACGTCGTAGGTGTTGAGCTGGTCGACGGTCAGCACGTGCACCGCGTCCAGGTTGCGCACCGACAGGTGACCGAGTTCATCGCCCGAGTGCAGCACGACCAGCGACTTCTGCGTCGGCGAGACCAGCGCGAGCACCTTCTTGGCCGACTTGGCCGAGGGCACGTCACCCTCGACGAGGCCGGTGAAGACGTGCACCCGCTCGTTGCGGGCCCGGTCGGACAGGGCGCCACGCAGGGCGGCGGCCTTCATTTTCTTGGGGGTGCGCTGCGAGTAGTCACGCGGCTGGGGGCCGTGCACGACGCCACCGCCGACGAACTGCGGCGCGCGGGTCGAGCCCTGACGGGCGCGGCCGGTGCCCTTCTGCCGGTAGGGCTTCTTGCCACCACCGGAGACGTTGCCGCGGGTCTTGGTGGCGTGCGTGCCCTGGCGGGCCGCGGCCTGCTGGGCGACGACGACCTGGTGCATCAGCGGGATGTTCGCCTGCACGTCGAAGATCTCGGCGGGCAGTTCGACCTGCCCGGTGACCTCACCGGCGGGCGTACGCACGTCAACGCTGCGCACGGTGGTGCCGTACTCGACCTCGTCGGTCTTGGTGTTTTCGGTAGCCATCAGGCACCGCCCTTCGCGGCGCTGCGCACGAACACGAGGCCGCCCTTGGGACCGGGCACCGCGCCCTTGATGAGCAGCAGGCCGGACTCGGCGTCCACCCGGTGCACGGTCAGGTTCTGCGTGGTGACTCGGGCG
>CAJCJE010000441.1 GCA_903970565.1 Candidatus Melainabacteria bacterium
GACCGCCGGCTCCGGCCTGCACCTGCTCGGCACTCTCGCCGCCGCCGCGCCACACCAGCTCGCGCGCGGCCGGCGCGGGCCGGGACTGCGGTTGAAGGCCGAGGATCTGCGCTCGGCCGTGCACGAGGGCCGGGAGAGCAACCTGGTGCTGTTCGCGGTGGACACCTCCGGCTCGATGGCCGCCAAGGCGCGGATGTCGGCGGTGACCGGCGCGGTGCTCTCCCTGCTGCGCGACGCCTACCAACGCCGGGACCAGGTCGGCGTGATCACCTTCCGTGGCGCCGAGGCCGAGGTCGCGCTGCCGCCGACCTCCTCCATCGACGCGGCGGTCCGCCGGCTGACCGGACTGCGCACCGGGGGCCGGACGCCCTTGGCCGAGGGGCTGCTGCGGGTGCGGAAAGTCCTTGCCGTGCAACGGTTGCGCGATCCACTGCGCCGGCCGCTGGTCGTGGTGCTCACCGACGGCCGGGCCACCAGCGCCGCCCCCGGCCACGACCCGGTGTCCGATGCCCTGCGGGCCGCCGCGCTGCTGGCCGCCGAGCACGTCGCCTCGGTGACCGTCGACTGCGAGAGCGGTCCGGTGCGGCTGGGGCTGGCCGCCCGGCTCGCCGACGCCCTCGGCGGCGCCTGCCTGACCCTGCCGGAACTGTCCGCCGAACACGTCACCGGCGTGGTCCGCGCCGTCCGTGTTCATTCCGACCCCCTGTCGGGGGCCCGCCCCCGCCCCCACCGCGCCGCGTAGGAGGCCCGCCATGCCGATGGGAACCCCGAGTCAGGTGCCGGCCGACGGCCTGACCACGCGGCAGCGCCGCAGCCGGCCGCTGCTGATCGTGCACACCGGTGAGATGAAGGGAAAGTCGACCGCCGCGTTCGGCCTCGCGTTGCGCGGCTGGAACCAGGGCTGGCCGATCGCGGTGTTCCAGTTCGTGAAGTCCGCGAAGTGGAAGGTCGGCGAGGAGTCCGCGTTCGCCGCGCTGAACCAGGTGCACGAGCAGACCGGGGCCGGTGGCCCGGTCGAGTGGCACAAGATGGGCGAGGGCTGGTCCTGGACCAGGAAGCAGGGCACCGAGGAGGAACACGCCGAGGCCGCCGCCGAGGGCTGGCGGGAGATCGCCCGCCGCCTGGCGGCGCAGGCGCACACCCTCTACGTGCTCGACGAGTTCACCTATCCGATGCACTGGGGCTGGGTCGATGTGGACGAGGTCGTGGCGACCCTGCGCGAGCGACCGGGCCAGCAGCACGTGGTGATCACCGGTCGGTACGCGCCGGACGCGCTGCTGGAGGCTGCCGACCTGGTGCTGGAAACCACGAAGATCAAGCACCCGATGGATACCGGTCAGAAGGGCCAGCGGGGGATCGAGTGGTGAATTCCGTGCCCCGGCTGGTCATTGCCGCGCCGGCCTCCGGCGCCGGCAAGACGACCGTGGCCACCGGACTGATGGCGGCGCTGCGTGCCGAGGGGAGCGCGGTCGCGCCGTTCAAGGTCGGCCCGGACTACATCGACCCCGGTTACCACGCCCTCGCCGCCGGCCGGCCCGGCCGCAACCTCGACCCGGTCCTGGTCGGCGAGGAGCGGATCGTGCCGCTGCTGCGGCACGGCGCGCGGGAGGCGGACATCGCGGTGGTCGAGGGCGTGATGGGCCTGTTCGACGGTCGGGTCGGCGCGGGGGGTTTCGGTTCGACCGCGCACGTGGCGACCCTGCTGGCCGCGCCGGTCCTGCTGGTGGTCGACGCGCGTGGGCAGGGGCGCAGCCTGGCCGCGCTGCTGTCCGGATTCCGTGCCTACGACCCGGCCGTCCGACTGGCCGGGGTGCTGCTCAACCAGGTCGGCTCGGACCGGCACGAACAGGTGCTGCGCGCGGCCTGTGACGAGGTCGGCCTGCCGGTGTTCGGCGCGCTGCGGCGCGGCGCCGAGGTCACGCTGCCCTCCCGGCACCTCGGTCTCATCCCGGCCGCCGAACACGGCGCCCCGGCCGTGCGCGCGGTCGAGGCCATGTCCGACCTCGTCGCCCGATCGGTTGATCTTGACGCGATCGCCCGACTCGCCGCCTCCGCCGGGCCGCTGGCACACCGAACACCGTGGGACCCGGTAACGGCTATCGGCGGCCAACCCGTTACTTCTGGGATTACGGTGGCTGTTGCCGGCGGTCGCGCCTTCACCTTCGGCTACGCCGAACACGCCGAACTGCTGCGTGCGGCCGGTGCCGAGGTCGCCGTGTTCGATCCGCTGACCGACGCGGCCCTGCCCGAGGACACCGCCGCCGTCCTGTTGCCGGGTGGGTTCCCCGAGCAGCACGGTGCCGCGCTCTCGGCGAATGTGCTGCTGCGCAAGGAGATCGCGAATTTCGCCCAATCGGGTGGCATTGTCGCGGCGGAGTGCGGCGGCCTGCTCTACCTGGCCGAGGAGGTCGACGGTGAGCCGATGTGCGGGGTGCTGCCGGCCGTCGGCGCGATGGGCCCCCGGCTGACCCTGGGCTACCGGGACGCGGTCGCCGCGACCGACTCGGTCTGCTACCGCGTCGGCGAACGCCTTACCGGGCACGAGTTCCACCGCACCCGGCTCACCCCAACCCTCGGCACGCACCCGGCCTGGCACTGGCGGGACGGCGACGGTC
>CAJCJE010000442.1 GCA_903970565.1 Candidatus Melainabacteria bacterium
TGATCAACGGCCCGACCGACCCCGCCGGCTGCGACTGGATCTTGACCAAGGAAACCGGCTGGTTCGGCAGCCCAGCGATCAAAACTGCACGCGTGGACAAGCCGGCCGCGCGGGGCACGTTTCGCGGCAACGAGTTTCGCGGTGGCCGGGTCATGACCCTGGAATTCACCCTGGCCGCCCCGACCGTCACAGCACTCCGTGCCGCGCAACGGTTCGTGATGGGGATCTGCCCGGACCCTCGAACGCAGTACCCGCTCACGGTGACCGAGGAGTCCGGGCTCGCCCTCTACGCAAACGTCGCGCTGGACGGCGAAATCCTCATCACCCCCATCGCGGCCACCTCGGCGGATGTCAGCGTCCAGCTGGTCGCGCCCGACCCACGCAAGTTCGCCGCCACCCCGCACGTCCAGTCCGCGCTGCTGGCCTCCGGCGGCTCCGGAGGCCTGGCCTACCCCGTCAGCTACCCGGTCTCCTACGGCAGGCCCGGCAGCACGGGCGCCATGACGTTGACCAACGCCGGCAGCGCCGACGCCGACCCGGCCTTCACCTTCGTCGGCCCACTCACCAACCCCGGCCTGACCAGGGCCGATACCGGCGACACCGTCACCTACCAGGGCGCCCTGCTCGCCACCGACACCGTGACCATCGACTTCGGCACCGGCTCCGTCCTGCTCGATGGCGTCAACCGCCGCCCGTTGGTGACCGCGAACCAGTGGTTCTCCATCCCCGGATACAGCTCGATCGACGTCCTGTTCCGCTCCACCGACCCCGCCGACACCGGCCTGGTCACCGCCACCTACGCCGACACCTCCTACTAACCGAGAAGGGGTGATCACGTGACCTGGTCCGGCACGCCGGCCCCCGCTACCGGAGCTATTCCGCTGATGAACGCGGCTGGGACCGAGCCGGTCAATACCGCTGCCAACTACCGGCTGGGGTTCATCGGCGCGCTGATCGCGCCCGCACCCGGCGGCCCGATGGCGTGGCGCTCCGGCGTCCTACCCACTGCGCTACTGCCAGGCGCGACGGTCAACTCCGACCTCTCGGTCGCTGCGACCGCGACGGCGAGCAGCTCGGTCACCGTCGCCGCCGGCAACTGTGTCATCAGCCGAACCGGTGCGGCCGGCGGCCCCTACCTCGTCAACTTCGACACGCCCACCATCCTGATCAGCGACCCAGCCGCCACCACCAACCCCCGCATCGACCTCGTCTGCGTACAACTGGTCGACGCGGCCCTGGGCGATACTGGCCTGCAGGGCGGGCAGTTGATCATCGTCAACGGCACCCCCGGCGCCACCCCCGCTATCCCACCCGTGCCGACCGGGGCGATCCCGCTCGCCCAGCTGTACCGCACCGTCAACACCACTACTATCGGCGCCGGCAACATCACCGACGTCCGGCGCTCGACCAGTACCTATGGCGGCATGCGCGCCCTCCTCCCCGGCGACCAGTCCGGTGATCCCGGCGCCTATATCGGCGAATGCACCTACGACGCCGTGACGCCGTTCAAGTCCGGGCCTCGCTACTGGGACGGCACCACCTGGCGCGGCATCCTCACCACCGTGGTCCCGTTTACTCAAGTGATCGGGCTGACCCAATCTGTCAACTGGAACGGCGGGAACGGCTACACCCTCTGCACCGCCACCGTGCCCGACCCCGGATACCCGTACTACCTCACCGTCAGCGCGAAAGCCGGCGGCTCCAACCTCACCAGCCCCGCGCAGGTCATCACCTTCGTCAGCCTCGACGGCGCAACAGTCATCTCCACCGCCTGGTCGACCAACGGCTCCAACACCATCTGGGAATCACATAACCCAGCGGTGCACACCGGCAAACTCACCGGATCTCACACGATCTACCACGAGCTCGTGATGAACGCCCCCAACGACACGGCGGCCATGTCCAACAACGCCACGGACATCTACCTCACCGTCGACGTGATCCCCTTCTAAGGCAACAGCAACCGGGCGGGGCGGTGGTGTATGCCGCGCCAGGACTGGGCCGTGTACGCGTGCGAGACCACCACTGGCCGCATCGCCGCCGAAATCCCGTTCGTCAACGTCAACCAGTTCACCTACGGGATCAACAACCAGGGCACCGGCACCGTCACCGTCCCGTTGGGCGGCAACGGAATCTCCACCGCCGACATCGACGAACTCACCCAACCCTGGCGCTGGTCCTGGGCCATCGCCTACAAGGACTTCGTCTGCCAAGCCGGCCCGGTCATCAGCGAGCAGATGACCGATACCCAGGACTACACCCAAGTCACCTTCGCCGGCATCTGGAAACTGTTCAGCAAACGTGTTCTCCTCCCGGCGGGCTTCACGGGCGGCAACCCGGCCACCACTGCGGCCGACACCGTCTACACCAACCTCGCCTACCGGCAGATCGCCAGTTCCATCGTCGCGACCTCGATTACACGCGGCCCCGTCCCGATCGTCCTACCTCCGGCCGACTCGCCCGGCACGGACAGCGCCTCCTACTTCGGCTACGACCTGAACCTCGTCGCCGACGCGCTGAGCAACCTCATCGCGCTGGATGGCGGTCCTGAGATTGAGTTCCGGCCCCAGTTCGACCCCGCCCGCCACAACTACATCCAGTGGGTCATGCGCATCGGCGCCCCCAGGCTCGGGCAGCTCGGCTCGCCCTGGGCTTGGGACTATGGCCCACGCGGCGCCGTGCAATCGCTCGACTTCACCCGCGACGGCTCCCAAATGACCTTCTCCGACTACCTCCGGGGCGCCGGCAGCCAGTACACCCTGCTCGTCGGCACCGGCGAAAACCTCGACCTGGTCAACGCCGGCTACCCGCTCTTGGAGGACGTCAACGGCGACCACACCACCGTCGTCGACCCCGACACCGCGAACTCCTACGCCCAGCAATGGGTCAACACCTACTCCCATCCGGTCAACACGCCGGACGCGATGGTCCGCGTCGACGCGCTCGACTTGTCCGGCCGCCTCACCGGCAGCCCCACCCTCGACCAGATCGCCGTCGGCGACACCGCCACCTGGACCGTGCAAGGCCATCGACGCATCCCGGACGGCACCTACACCTACCGCATCACTCAGATCGACAACGGCACCACCTACGACGCCGCGAAACTCACCCTGCAACCCGTCGTGGAGGTGAGCTAACCGATGACTGCGCCCGGCTTCGTGCCCCGCCCGGACAAGTCCGTCATCGACCGGATCGCGAAGCTCGAAGCCCGGATACGGACCATGCAACAGGCCCTGGCCGGGGCCACCACCAGCAGCGGCACCCGCATGTTCACCCGCTACCAGGCCACCACGACCACCGCCCAAGCCGGCAGCCTCACCCCCATGATGTGGGGTGCGCCCGTCGAGGGCTCCGGTGTCGGCCTGACCCTGACCAACGCCACCACCTTCCTCCTCGGCGCGGGCATCTGGCGGGTCGCCTGCTCCGTCACAGCTGCCAGCGGCACCGGGGGCCTCACCCTCGAACTCGCCGACAATCCTGTGCACGGCGCCGTCACCAGCTACCACGCCCAAGCCAACTGCGGCGTCGTCAACGGCCAGGCCGCCGTCACCGCACACGCCGAAATCCACTCGACCGGCTCGGCCATCTTGGTCGCGTTCCTCTCCGCCGCCACCGCCACCGGGGCGCTCACCGCAGCCAGTAACGGGCTGCCGCGCCTGACCTTCAACTGGTCCCTGCTGTAACCCGGCTAGCAGAGGCCCACCCCGTCACGACGTCAAGGAGGAAACCCTTGCCGCAGAGCGCCTACCGCTACCCGGAATCCCCGTATGTGATCGCGCTGCAATGGACCGGCAGCAACCTCGCCGACTTCATGACCGCTGGCTTCACCGCCGCCAACGTCGCCATCGCCCAGGACAACACCACCCTCATCCTCGGCGCCCAAGTCGCCGGCTACGCCGAACAGCAATATGTCCCCGTACCCCAAGGGGCGTGGGTGGTGTCGCTGGTCCAGGTCGCGGCACTCCCATCACCGCTACCCACCCTGGCCAGCTTCGCCATCACGGTCATCGACGCGACAACCTTCGCCGCCACCTACACCCCAGTGCCGCCGCCGGCCACTACGCCACCGACAACGACGCCTCCAGCCACGACACCACCCAGCACACCGCCCACCACCACGCCGACGAGCTGACCGTGACACAACCCCTTCGCATCGCCAGCGCGGCGGGCATCGCCGTGGCCGTCATCGCGGTCACCGCTGCGACCGTTCTCCGACACCGCCGTGCACCAGGCCCCCCGAACACCACCGCTGAGTCCACAAGGGAACCACCCGGCTCCCTTTCTACACCAGACGAAACCGACCACTACCGCTCGTTCTTCCCACCCACATCAGGAGACTGACATGCCACTCAACCCTGTCCGCCCGATCTTCGCCGCGATCACATCCGGCGCCTGGAAAACCGCGCTGGGCACCGCCATCACCGCCGCCGTGTCCTTCGGCCTGCTCGACACCCACCAAGCCAGCCTGCTGGACAACATCGTGGCCGCCCTCGCCACCCTCCTCACGGCCGCAACGTCGGCCATCGCCCAGCTGCACATCCTCCGCCTTGCCGAACCCCAAGTAACTCCCATCGCCGCGCCGAACAACGACGCCGGGGTACCACTCGTCCCGAACATCACCGCCAGCGCGACGTCAACTCAACCCGAACGATCTACAACTTCGCCAGCAAACTAATCACGGCGGCCAGCAGCGACAGCGCAGCGCCGATGACCGCCGACCGCACCACCAATTCGGTCCATGTTTTCGCGATCCATGACGGAGAAACCAGCTCCGCGTTCGCCGGACAGTCGGGCGGTGGCGGCAACTGAATCGGCGCCCACGGGCGGGGGCCGCACACATGCCGCAGCGTGACCAAACATGCCAGGATGCTCCGCTCGGCGCGCTCGTGATCATCCAGGTCATCCGCGACATGCGATAGCCACAAACCCAACGTCGCCGTAGGGATCTGCTGACGCATTGGCCGTTCCATACCGGACACCTTCGCGAGTTGCTTCGTCACGGTCCACGCCCACGTCCGAAGGTCAACCCGGTACTGCCGACGTCGACGCGTAACAACCTTCCAGTCGCTCGGGCCTACCTTCCCCGACTCGTACTCCACGACGTTGTGAAGGAGCACGACAAGGGACACGAGCGCATGGACCAGCCGCCGCAACGGAATCGCCGACCGGCGCCCAACCTCTGCGGACAACAGCACCATCAGTCCGAACGCGAGCACGTAGGCCACCGCGAAGCGCGCCAGCATGCTCAATTGTTCCGGCGCTGGCGCATCGATGGGCGGCTTCTTGATCGCCACCACCAGCACGACAAACACCACGGTGGGTGGCACCACAACGATCAACACATCGAGGAACAGCCGGCGCTTCTGGCGTCCCACGGTGGCCACCACGTCCCTCGACAGTCCGCGTTCCTCCAGCAGTTGCGCTGCTGAGCCGTTCAGTCGCATGACGGACAGGCTGCGCGCACGGTTCTTGCTCCGGTGTCTCACCTGATCACGATAACCGCCGTTATGGAACAAAACCGGCTGATCGCGTCCGGCC
>CAJCJE010000443.1 GCA_903970565.1 Candidatus Melainabacteria bacterium
AGCCGCCAAGATTGTCGGCACGTCGTTCTATGGTTCGGCGCGACGAAAGATCAGGAGGGGACGCCATGACCGAGGAACGGTCGACGGTACGTAGTCGACAGTTGGGCGATGCCCTGCGGGCGGCCATGCGCAGCGTCAAACTGAACGGCAAGAGCACCGCGGAACTGTTGGGCTGGTCGGAGAGTCGGGTGTCGCGGCTGATCACCGGGAAGCTCGGCGCGACCGAGGTCGAGGTCCGCACTGCTTGCCCTGTACGGGGTTGTCGGTGTCGAACGGGAAAGACTGCTCGAACTGACCAGGGACCAGAACGTGCCCGGCTGGGTGCATGAGGAACTGGACCGGACGTTGATCGATCATCTGCGAAAGTCGCTCCGGACGGTGGAGTTTCAGATTTCGATGGTGCCGGCGCTGTTGCAGACCGAGGCGTACGCGCGGGCGGTGATCTCGCGGATGGCGAACGCGCCGACCGACGGTACCGAGGCATTCCTGACCAGCCGCCTGAGCCGGCAGACCGTGTTCAGCCGGACCAAGTTGCCGCAGTATACTTTCTATATTCACGAGTTCGCGTTGCAGCTGCCCGTCGGTACTCAGCGGACGATGGCCGATCAACTGCACCACCTGTTGCGGATGAGCGTCCGATCGCATATCAGTATTCACCTGATCCCCTCCTCGGTCGGCGCCCATGCGGGGCTGGCCGGGTCGTGTTGTCTGATGGAGTTCAAGGGTTTCGGACCGGTCGTCTACGTGGAGGAGGAGATGGCCGGGCATTTTCTGGAGGAGCCGGTCGACGTTACCGCCTACCAGAACGTGTTCACCGCACTGTCGACCCTCGCGCTGGATCAGAACCAGTCCAAGGCGACCATCAGTCGACTTGCCATCGAACGCTACGGTGCCAAGGAGAACAAGACCGGCTTCGTGAGGCGATAGTCGTGCCGACACTCGCGGTGTGGTTCATCTGGGGGCCCGGTCACCATCATGATCCGATTCTGGTGCGGTCGGTCAAGGAACTCGACGCCGTGCTGACGATGGTGATCGCCGTCGGCAGCAGTGACAACGAGGTTGACGACGGAACTGGTGGCGCGCTGATCGAGATGACCGTCGCCGACTGCGCGGTCTCGCCGACCCTGGAGATCGGGTTGGGCGCGCGGCGCGGCTTCGTGCGCTATCAGAGCATTGACGAGCAGGGCTGGACCGTCGGCGATGCCGGCTCGACCGGCGTCTCTCGGTATCCGTATCCGGGCGGGATACGGGAGGTGCCGGCGGCCGTCGAGGTGGAGATCGGCGTGGTGCGCGACTGCGCGCGTGAGTTCCTGCGGACCGGGCGGAAACCGAGTGCGGTGCGGACAACGGAGCCCTGATCGGTCGACAGTGCCGCCCAGGCTAGGAATCGGGGGCGTCGGCCCAGGGGAGGGGGTTGGGGATGCGGTGCCACCACCAGTCGGCCCCGGACGGTTCTCCTTCCGGGGGATGCGGTGCGGCTTCGGTCAGCTGTCGGAACATGGCGTCGATCTGCCGCAGGGCCGCCCCGAACTTCTCTGCCGCCGTCGCGGGCAACCGCCGCAGCGCGGCGGCCAACTCGTCGCGGGTGCGCAGGTCCTCGGCGTAGAACGTGGCCGGGTACCAGCCGTCCGGCGGCCAACCGACCGACATCCGGGCGGCCAGGTTCTCCCAGGCGTCCAGGCGGGTGCGGGTCTGCCAGAGCAGGCCGGCGACCTCGGCCGGGATCGTCGTGGTGGTCTGCCAGGTCTCCAGCCATCGGTACAGTTCGTCCGTGATGGGGGCGGGCACCCGGTGTTCCCGGATGACCTCGGGCTGGCGGTCGATCGGCACCGAGGGCAGTTGCGGGACCGGCGCCGCCACCGCCTTGATCTGATAGGCGATCTGGTCGTCGGCGGAGTCGGCGACGCTGTGCAGCCGGGCCCTGGTCAGCAGACCGCCGGGGGCGGCCAGCCAGTATGCGCTCGACAGGGGGAGCAGCGCCGGGTAGAGCACCGCGGTGTTCAGTGCCTCGGCGAGATACGTGGCGGCGGCGGGTTCCTCGGGATGCCGGGGGACGGCATCGGTGAGGTAGATGTCGAGCATCCAGCTGACGTCGCCGCGCATCGGGGTGTACATGCAGCTGACCGAGGCGATCCAGTTCCGGTTGTCCTGCTCGTCGGCGTCGAGCACGTCCACGGCCCCGACCTCGACGGTGGTCATGGTCGCGAGCGCGGTCGCGAGCCGGGCGGGGTCCAGGTCGCCGATGACGAAGAAGTCGTAGGTCGTCACGGGCACTGTCCCGTCCTCAGGGGTCGCCGTCGTTCGGACGATGGCTGATGGTCGAACGCACCAGTTCGCCGGATCTGCGCTGAACCCGGAGAAGTCATGGTACTGAGCCAAAGCCGGTTCAACCACTGTCTTGACCATAACGGCACTTCCGGCCCGCTTCAGGTCAACTGTATTCCCGATTCCGCGTCGAACAGCAGAATTCTGTCGGGCAGGCCGATCGGCGGTGCGAAACCGAAGGTTGTCGCACCGCCGGAGTAGTCGACCACCCAGGTGGGCGCGGGAGTGCGACTACAGCGCGCTGTGCCGCTCGATGCCGGCCTGCGACATGGTCTCCTCGACATCAAGATCGACGCCGTTCAGGCCGTAGGTGGTGATGGGATTCTTCAACAGCGGATGGAAGGTGTCGAAATCGTCGTCGAGGTTCTGGAAACTGCTCTGCGCCGCGCCGCCGACCATCGCGAGCACCTGCACGCCCTGGCTCTGCATGGTGTGCAGATCCGTCCACATCTGGGTGAACATCGGATCGCTCGGCGGATTGTCGTTGAGGTGCACGGTGCCGTCGGAATCGAGATGGATCGCGGCCACGATGACGTCAATGACCCCGGCGTTGTTCTGGGTCAGCGCGAGCGGGGACACGTAGGTGCCGTTGTCGTACTGGGTCTGGTGGTAGACGATGTCGTGCGGGCTCGCGGCGGCAGCGGCAGCGGGGTGGGCCGCGACGGAGTGCGCCGCACGGGCGGCCGGTGCCGCCGCCGCGGATTCGGCGGTCGGCACAGGGCCGAGGAGAAGGAGTACGGCGCCCAGTGCGATATACGGTTTTCTCATCTTTCGGATGCTAGGCAGAATCTTCTCGATCCGGTTTTGGTCGTGGCCGGCCGGGTACCGGCCACGACCCCCGGTCGGCTCCGTTCGTCAGTCCTGTCTGGATAGTCGGAGGGTGAGGATCTCGAACGGCCGCAGGGCGAGGTCGATGCCGCCGTCGACGATTTCGTAGTGCCTGGTGTTCGCCCAGTCGCGCTCCAGCAGGTCGGTGGAGAGCGCG
>CAJCJE010000444.1 GCA_903970565.1 Candidatus Melainabacteria bacterium
ACCTCGAAGGACATATCCGGCCATGGAATTTATGGAACACCACAGCCACACCTACCACCCCGCGTTCTGGTACGCGATGGGCCGCAACGATGACGACATCGTGATCGCGTCACGCTTCGCCAGCTACTACGTCGGCGCGACCTGGCAGGACAAGCGGACCGGCGCCACCCCAAACATGCGCATCGTCAACCGCTACTGGGAATGGCTGCGCACAGGGCAAGACCATCGATCGACGGTCGAGACCGCCGCCGACCTGTCGCGCAACGACACCACCGGGAAGGGCTGACCGATGGGACTCTCCTTGGAACCGGACGAGGCGCTGCGGCTGCTGCGGCGCGGACTCAGACGATTCGACCGTGCGCGCGGCTTCTCCGACGCTGACTCCCGCACCGGGGAACGGTTGATCGCCGCCGTCATGATGGCAGATGGCGCCGAGGCGTTCATCGACTGGCTCACCACCGTGATCGACTCGCTTCCCCCGGACATCCGATCGGTGATCCGACCCCTGCACGCCGTACCCATAGTGCCTGCTGTGTCCGTAGTCCCGGCCGCGTTACTGCTGCGGTGCGCTGTCTGCGGATACGACCCGACCGTCAACGATCCCGACCTCGCCACGATGCCGCCGAGCGCGCTCCGCATTGAGCGCGCGAATCGCCTGCACCGTGTGCACGACAGCCGGCACACACCGGTGTGGGTATCGGAGAACGCCGGAAGTGGGGATATCGCGTGACAGCCGATGAGCGCCCGCGCCGCAACCCCCATTCGCGCGTCGACTACCAGGCACTCGAAGTACAGCGCCTGCTGGCGATGACCATCGAGGAGCGTCTCGCGGACCCGGAAGCGTTCGCGCTCCTGTTGGAGATCGCCGACGAGGAAGGTCTGACGTGACCAACGAACACCTGACCCGTGAACTGAACGAAACTCGCCGAGCAGCGGAATCCACTGTGGACCGTATCCCGTACGGATTGACAGCGGCCGACCGTGAGACCTTGATGCGCCTCGCCTGCGCCGCTGCTGATGAATACCGGCTCCGCCTCACACGAGATCTGCCCGACTCCGCTTACCTGGCCGCTCTCATGTCCTTCAGCGACCCCGACCACGTGCACGAGTTGGCCATACAGGCCTGGTCGGTCATCACGGAACACTGATCGGCCGGAGTGACACCCGGACACGGTAACGATGCCAGCAATGGGACCAGCGCCGGGTGTCGCTCTGACCGATCAGAAAAGGTGATCATGAAAGTACTGTCGGTGCGTCAACCCTGGGCACACGCCCTGCTGCACCTGGGCAAAGACGTCGAGAACCGTTCCTGGTCAACCGCGTATCGGGGACCTGTCGCGTTGCACGCGTCTCGTCGTGTCGACCCGGCAGGCGTGCGCTGGGCGCACCAGGTCGGTCTGGACCTGCGGGCGTTGCCGCGCGGAGTCATCCTCGGCGCCATGACCCTGCACGAGGTAACGCGCGAGTATGTATCGCCGTGGGCGCAACCAGGCGCGTGGCATTGGGTCATGCGGGACCGAGTCCCGTTGCTCAACCCGATCCCCTGGTCCGGGGTGCTGAAACTCGTGGACATCCCGCCCGAGGTCACCGCGTTGATCCTGGCTGATCTCGCCCGACCCCGGTAAGCGGCGGGACGTATTCGAACGAGCGTTGCCCGAGGAACCGGACGTTGAGCGACCGTTTCCGCAGTGACGGGTCGCGGCTGGTAGTCGTCAACTGCCGGCGCCCCGCCCCGGAGACGTCTCGCCAGCGGGGTGAGCGGGCGCAGTAGGCGATCACCGCCGGGTGCGCGATCGACCGGTGATACCGCAGCCCCCGCTCGTAGAGGAACTGCCCGACCCACTCGGCCATCTGTCCCGAGATCCCAAGCCCCTGCCAGTCCGGCACGACCACCGTGCGGTGCGCCATCTTGATCGTCCGAGTCTTCGCGTGCGGGAAGTGAATGTAGGACGTGAACGCCACGCACTCGTCCCCGGCGAACACACCGAAGCACCGAGCCGCCGTGTTCAGGCTCGTGCTCAGATAGTGATGACGTGCAAACACGCGCCACGCGGAACGATCGACTTGGTGTAGCCGGAGCTCGATGCTGGGGTGGGGTTGAACCGACCTCCGGGTGAACGCGCCGCTGGCCATGTCGAGCACCCAGTCCGGCTGTAACCAGTCGATCACGTCGTAATGGCAGGTCACCGCGATGAACTGCCGGCCAGCGCGCCGCACGGCCTTCTGGACGGAGTGGCTGGCGATCTTAGCGACCTGCCGATCGACCACCGAGGTGAACTCGTCGACGACCACCAGGCCGTTGGTTTCGGCGAGGGCGCGGGCCGTGTCGGCGCGGAACGCCTCGCCCATCGACAACGTCCGGTAGGGCCGCAGCCAGGCCGGCACCGAGCCGAGGCCGACATCGGTCAGCAGCTTGGTGATCTCCCGGATCGTCAACGACGCCGGGAAGTCGTCCAGTATGGCCGAGTTGGTCGACCAGTCGAGGTGCCCGACCAGTTCGGCCGGCCAGAGGTGGCGGGCGAGGCTGGACTTGCCCGACCCGGACGGCCCGACCACCAGGCCCACGCCCCAGGGGCGGTCTTCGATCGGCAGGGTGACGTCCCACGAGGTGCTGCTGTGCCCGTCGACGGGGATGTCCATCATGCCGGCGGTCTGCATCACCCGCGCGGACTTCGCGACCTCGGTCGAGAGCGTGAAGGTGGCCCGCATCAGCGCATCAAGGCCCGCACCGGCCACCCCTCCGCCGAGAGCTGCTCCAACAACTGGGCCTGCTGGGTTTCGGTGTCGCACTCGACGATCACGCCGAACAGCGACGCCAACTCGTCCTCGCCAGCGTCGCCGGGTTCGGGCAGGCTGTCGGTGGTGAGCTTGGCCAGGTCCGCCTCGGTGTAGCCGGTGCCGGCCAGGCCGTCGACCGCGGCCTCCGCAGCGGCCCGCAGCAACTCGACCAGGGCGTCTTCGTCGTAGTCGGCTTGGTCGGAGAGCCGGTTGTCGACCAGGTTGATCCGACGCGCCTCCGTGTCGTCGCAGTCGATCAACTCACATCGCACCTCAGCGTGGCCCAGCTCTTGGGTGGCGGCGAGGAATGTGTGGTTGCCGGCCAGGATCACCCCACCCTGCTCCGGGTGTTCAGGGTCGTCGACCTGGACCACGACCGACCGGTACTGGTTGTTGCGGGCCAGGCTCTCGGCGATCGTCTTCAGATCCGATCGCCGGGCGTTACCGGGGTAGACGCGCAGTACCTCGGCCGGCAGCGTCGCCGTGGTCAGGTAACGCATGGTGACTCCCCTCGCCCTGCGGTTGTGACGGGGCGCTCTGGCACTGTCTCACTGTGATTCCTCGACCCACGAAAGTTCAGAAGCAATCGCTGCTCGATGACCGCCTGCGCCATCGAGCCTGGCTGGAGATCAACAAGATTGAGGAAGCAGCCTGGCATCTGAGCGAAGACCCCTACACGGGCTTGCTGTTGGCGGCACTTCTCGATCCGGATGCACGATCGTCTGTGCTTCGAGGCATCCTTGCCGGCGGCGGCATGTCCGCATCGGCGTTGAGCAGCAGTCCGCTGACCGCAGTCCAATGGCCCACGCGGGGTATCGACCTCGTGGCACGGTTTGGCCACGGCGCGGGGGCAGAACTGCTCTTCGTCGAGCACAAGAGAGTCGGCTCTCCCTCTCACTGCCCAGGCTACAAAACCAATCCTCAAGCGCCGTGGCAGACCGATCAGCTGTACTCGGCCGTAGTGGGGAGCGAACCGCCGGCCTGGCTTGACGGAGCGTCGGCAGACCAAGCGAAGACCTTCGTCGTTCTCGATGGCTACGGCATGAGCATGGAACAGCTGTTCCCAGGCGCAGAGTCCAACGATCGGTGGGCAGTGACGAGTTACCGACAGTTCGGTGCGGTACTTCGTGCTGAGCACTCGCGCGGAGTGCGTGGCCTCGTGCCACTACTGGCAGCCTTGTACGCCTGTTCCTGACAACAGCCAAACGCAACCAGGCTGACCATGTGGTTGAGATGGGCGGCGCCGTCACCAACCGGGCCGAACTCGACAACACGCCGCATGCGGCGCTCCTCGCCGAGGTCACCGGGGCCGGAATCGCGAGCGCGGCGGCAAAGCTGCGGGCACCGTCGACTGAAGTGCGGGCGAGGGGGTCTACTGGCCGGCGGCCAGGCGCCGGTAGTCGTCCATGATCGCAACCGACGTCGGGTTCTCCGATGCCTCGGCCCGCTCGACGTATCGGATGCGCAGATCTCGGCGGGCGTCGACGGTGGTGCCGAGGATGCGTTCCCGCTGGCGTAGTTCGGCGGCCACGCGGACATCGCCGGCGTGGAAGCCGG
>CAJCJE010000445.1 GCA_903970565.1 Candidatus Melainabacteria bacterium
GCTCGGATGGCCAGGATCAACCGGGCGTTCATCGACTGTGTCCAGGCCAGCACGGCCTACGTGCGCTTCCCGGTTCCCGGCGGGCGCTGGCGACGCGGGCTGCGCGGCCGGGCACTGCTGGAGGAGTTCCTGCGCGGATACCTGCCGATCCGCCGGGCCGGCGGCGGGGAGGACCTGTTCAGCGTGCTGTGTCGGGCCGAGTCCGAGGAGGGCGAACGCCTCGGCGACGCGGACATCGTCAACCAGATGATCTTCCTGTTGATGGCCGCCCACGACACCTCGACCAGCACCATCTCCACCATGATGTGCCAACTCGGCCAGCATCCGGACTGGCAGCGGCGCTGCCGCGCCGAATCGCTCGCGCTGGGTACCACCCGGCCCAGCCATGCCCAACTCGCCGAGCTGCCCTCGCTGGATCTGGTGATGAAGGAATGCCTGCGGCTGGTCGCGCCGGTGCCGTCGATGGCCCGCAGGACCGTCCGCGACACCGAGGTACTCGGCCATTTCCTGCCGGCCGGCACGATGGTCGTGTTGTCTCCGCACTTCACCCACCACATGCCCGACTACTGGCCGGACCCCGAGCGGTTCGACCCCGGCCGGTTCAGCCCTCGGCGGCAGGAGGACAAGGTGCACCGGTACGCCTGGGAACCCTTCGGGGGCGGCGTACACAAGTGCCTCGGCATGTACTTCTCGGCGGTAGAGATCAAATCCGTGCTGCACCAACTGTTGCTGCGCTACGACTGGTCGGTCGACCCGAACTACCGGACCCCGCTGAACTACACCTCGCTGCCCTTTCCCAAGGACGGCCAACCGGTCGACCTGCGAGCCCGCTGAACACCAGCCCGGCCAAGGCGAAGCCGTCAGTGGCGGCGCGTGGAGCGGCGGCCGGCGCTGTTTCAAAGGCCTCACCTGGAGGCGAAGAATTCGCTACGGTACTGCCTGTGGAACTCGACGAACCAGTACAGCCGCAACCCAACTCACCGGAGCTGGCGGCGCGGAATCTGCGGGTCTCCGACGCGGAGCGCGAGCATGTGATCGCCCTGCTACAGAAGGCGGTCGCGCAGGGCCTGCTCTCACTGGACGAGTTCACCGAGCGCACCGATCTCGCATTGGCGTCCAAGGTGCGCGGCGAGCTGAACAGCGTGCTGATCGACCTGCCCGGCCTGAGCCCGGTCAACCGGACGCAGGCCGTCGTGGTGTCAAGTGACCAGCCGCTGGAGCTGAAAACCCGCAGCGGCAACATCACACAGGCCGGTCGCTGGGTCGTGCCGCAGAACATCGTCGCGCAGTGCACGATGGGCAACGTCGCCATCGACTTCACCGAGGCCGACTGCCCGCACGGCGACGTCACCCTGGATGCCAGGTGCGGCTCGGGCAACATCACCGTCGTGGTGCCCCACGGCTGGCGGGTGGTGCTTGAGTCCGTCACCACCGGCATGGGTAACCTGGTCAACAAGGCCACCGGGCCCGCTGATCCCAACCTGCCCGTGTTACATGTGAACGGTCAGGTCGGGATGGGCAACATCAAGATCAGGTACCCGCGCGGCCGGCACTGAACGACGCGACACCCGCAACGGCCGACGGTTCGGCCGGTCCGGGCTTGGCCAGTGCGGACTTGGCTGGCGGAAAACTAATTTCTACCATCAGGATCAGCCAACTATCGTCCGCTGCATGACGATCGAGGCACGCAGGGCCCTCGCCGCCGACGCCGCCGAACTGACCCGACTCCGTGGGGAGATGTTCGCCGCGCTGCACGGCTCGCCGCCCGAACCCGGCCAATGGCAGCAGGACGCGACCTCGGTGCTGCGCAAACGCCTGCCGGAAACGGGAAGCCAGCTGGCCGCGTTCGTTGTCGATGATCCGACCCAACCGGGACGCCTCGCCTCCTGCGCGGTCGGCACCATCGACAGCCGGCTGCCGGGGCCGAGCAATCCCAGCGGCGAGGCCGGCTACGTGATGAGCGTGTGCACCGATCCCGCGCACCGCAGGCGCGGCTATTCGCGAGCGTGCGTGTCCGCCCTGATCGAGTGGTTCGACGAGCGTGGGCTGACCCAGGTCAACCTGACCGCCTCCGAGTACGGTCAGCCGCTCTACACCGAACTGGGCTTCCGGACCGGCTCCGGCACCGCATTGCGTCTGCGACTGCACCCGTAGTCCGCCGCGCCGCAGGCGGACTGACCAGCCGCAAGTGGACCGACAACTACCCGGACCCGGCCGAGAACGGCCGACCGAATCGTGGAACAACCTGGACGCGCGGTGGAACAACCCGAGCGGATCTCGCAAAAATCGGACCGGATCACAAACCACCACAAGGGAAAAACCTGCTGCCACACAGCGTGATCAGCTATACGATTAGGACCGATTCATCCTGATTATTCAGGCATTTTGCCGGTTTATTCACTACCTGGCGCATACATCGGCAAGATCAAATGACCCGTTCAGGGTCGCAGCTAACAAAAAATTCTACTGAGAGTGGGTACCCGAGCATCGCCGCAGAGCCAGAACAAGATATGGTTCACCCGTCCGGCTGGCGCCCCCCGACGGCCGGACGCGAGCCCCTGGTCGCCCCGCCTCGTGACCGGGGGCTCGCCCTAATCAGCCTCGAATTCTCCTCCGTGTCGCGTGGTCTCCTGGCGCTTCGGCCGAGCCAACGTTCGGCGTCGACCGGACGAGCATCCGGGGACGACAAACGCTGGTATTCCAGCCCCGACGCGGGCTCGGCCCCTTCGGATACTCAAGCCCCCACGCTGATTCGAAACCCCGAAGCCCTCGGCGGTGATCGTCAGGCGGCGGTGTCAGCCGAGGTGCCGGGTGAAGAACCGGACCGCACTGCCGAGTTCGAACCTCGGGATCTCCCCGTGCCTGCCGGGGTTGGCGTGCAGAGTCTTCTCCGTCGAGGCGAAGAGATCGAACAACGCCAGGCTTGTCGCTCTGGGCACCGTCTCGTCGTTGCACTGCACCAGGAACTCCACCGGGACGGTGATCCGCGCGGCAGCCTCGGCCATGTCCGCCGACCCGAGCAGACCCAACACCGCCGCGCGGATGCGGGGTTCGTCGGCGATGAACGGAATGCCGAGTCCACAGCCCATCGACATCCCCCAGTAGCCCACCGGACCGACGCCGACGTGATCGAGGTCGCCGACCGCGTCCAGGACCGCTCGCCATTCCGGGACGGCCTGGCCGGCGAGGAGTGCGTGAAATTCGGTGAGCACCGGGACCAGGTCCCCTCCATTCCGCGCGCGGGTGCGCAGCTCGGCGATGATCCGGTCGTGTTCGGCTGCGCTCGGCCGGTCACCGTGGGCGGGCGCATCAACGGCCACCACCGCGAATCCGCACTCGGCCGCGAAGCGGCGCGCCCGCGCCACGATGCCGGGTGCCTTCTTGTGTTGGCCGCCGCCGTGTCCCATCAGGATCAGCGGACGAGGCCCGGCGGCGCCGTCCGGCGTCCACAACACACCGGGAATCTCACCGAAGGTGAAGGGGAGGGAAAAGAGCTGTTCGGTGACGCCGTCGGATGAGGTCCGGGAGGTCAAAAGCATGGGTTGACGTCTTTCGGGATGCCTTTTCGGGCACTCCCTAGGCAATGCGAGGAAGGAAGGCCCGATCTGTCACAGCGTTGATCGGTCTCACCTCCTCAGTTCGCGGCAGCACCACAACGGCTGCGCGGCCGAAGCTACCACAGCCCGCACCATTCATTTCAAGCCGAGGTGAACGGCTGAAGCGAACCGCCAGAGCAAACGGCCAGAGCAAACATCGTCCGATGTGGCAGCAGCAGGACAAGGCACTCGCCCACCCAGCCCGCTCGCCCTGCTCAGCCCACTCGCCCACCCAGCCCACTCTCCTGCTCAGGCCGCTCGCCCACCACGCCCGTTCACCCGAGCAACCCGTCCGGCCGCTGAAGGGATCGCTATCGACGCAGAGTCAACTCGGTGGCGTCCGGCAGCGCAGGGGCGTAGAGCCAGCGGCCGAAGAAGGCGTCCAGCGGCTGCCCCGCGTGTTCGGCGGCCAGGGCGGTGAATGCGTCGGTGCGCACGACGCCGTGCG
>CAJCJE010000446.1 GCA_903970565.1 Candidatus Melainabacteria bacterium
ATCGGCCAACTGCGGGCCACCTCGTTCAAGGCTCCGAGCAAGGACCAGGCCGCAGCTCACGAACTGTTGGCACGCGGGTACTGGTTGGCCGGCTCGACGTTGGTCCATCTCGGTCAGCCAGACCTGGCCTACGTGGCTGTGCGCCAGGCCATCACCGAGGCTCGCTGCGGTAATGACGCCCTGCTTGCCGCAACCTTGCACAACTCGGTGTCCTGGCACCTGCTCGTGCAGGGACGCTACGAGGAGTCCGTCCGGGTAGCCGTACGGTCCGCAGCGGAAGTCGAGCCCTCTGGCGACGTGCCGGCTGCCCAACTGTCGGTGTACGGCTCGCTGCTCGTCACGGCAGCCACTTCCGCAGGTCGTGACCGGCACGCAGGGCAGGCGCATGAGTTCCTGACTGCCAGCGCCGAGATAGCCGACCGGATCGGTCATGACCGCCACGACTACGAAACACCGTTCGGACCGTCTCAGATCACCATGCAGACCGTGGACGTGCACGTGGTCACCGACGAGTTCAGTGCCGCCCTGCGCAGCGCGAAGCAGATGCCGCGCGATACCGGCCTTCCTCTCGCCGCGCGTGCTCGCCACCTGGCCGACCAGGCGTATGCCCATTCTCGGCTCGGACACGCCCAACAGGCGTTGGATGCGCTACTGACCGCCGAGCGGATGGGTCCACACTGGATCAAGTACCAGACGCTGCCTCGGCAGATCGTCGCTGACCTGATCGAGCAGCAACATCGAGTTCAATCGCCCTTGCGTGGTCTTGCTCGGCGACTCGGTGTCACCGGGAGGTGATCCCATCGGGTAGTGGGACATGGTGTCCTACTACCCGCGCAATGATCGTTTCTAACGTCACTCCCGCGCACGGCCGGCGCTGTGCAATACGGGTGCACCGCATCCACCCGTAGGCCGGCCGTGCCCACGGTGGCGTGCTCGGCTCTGACTGGTTATTGCGGTCGAGTGCGTCGCCCCGAATCGTCGGGAGGGCGGCTGTGTCTGAATCTGCGGAAGATCCGCAGCGCGACGAGGACGAGATTGTCCGGCTCGCTCGGGTCACGTCGACGACATGGGTGTGCCATGTCCGCAGCGGTGATCGTCGATGCCGCAGTGGTCTGCGCCCAGTGGGAGGAGTGGGCGACGTTTGCCGTGTACCAGGCTCGTGTCCTGACTGCCGACAACAGCGGGTACGACGCTTCGTTGAAGGCGGCTCGGGCCGAGACCTATCGGCACGCCGTCGCCATACCGCGAGCCAATCCGGAACCAGCGGAGGCGGCGCGGTTGATGATGGAGAACGCGACCCGGTTGCGGGTCTTGACTTCGCCGCTCATCGGGTTTGACCCGGTGGGTGTGCGGTACACGGTTGCCCGTACATGGCAGCGGTGTGCCCGGATGCTCGACCCGTCGATCGAGGAAGTGCAGCCCGAGTGGGAATGACCTGTTGCTCAATAATCAGGAGAGATGCGTGACCGAGGAGCGGTCGACGGTACGGAGTCGACAGTTGGGCGATGCCCTGCGGGCGGCCATGCGCGGCGCCAAACTGAACGGCAAAGCGACGGCGGAGCTGCTGGGGTGGTCGGAAAGTCGAGTATCACGGCTGATCACGGGGAAGCTCGATGCCAGCGAGGTTGAGGTGTCCGCGCTGTTGGCTCTGTACGGGGTTGTGGGTGTGGAGCGGGATCGGCTGCTTCAGTTGACCAGGGACCAGAACGTGCCTGGCTGGGTGCGTGAGGAACTGGACCGGACGGTGATCGATCATCTGCGGAAGTCGCTCCGGACGGTGGAGTTTCAGGTGTCGATGGTGCCGGTGTTGTTGCAGACCGAGGCGTATGCGCGGGCGGTGATCTCGCGGATGGCGAACGCGCCGATCGACGGCACCGAGGCATTCCTGACCAACCGCCTGAGCCGCCAGACCGTGTTCAGCCGAACGAAACTCCCGCAATACACGTTCTATATCAACGAGTTCGCGTTACACCTGTCGGTCGGCAGTCAGCGGACCATGTCCGATCAACTGCACCACCTGTTGCGGATGAGTGTTCGCTCGCACATCAGCATTTACGTGATTCCGTCGTCGGTTGGTGCTCACGCGGGGTTGTCGGGGTCGTGTTGTCTGATGGAGTTCAAGGGGTTCGGCCCGGTCGTGTATGTGGAGGGTGAGATGGCCGGGCATTTTCTGGAGGAGCCGGCCGATGTGTCCGCCTACCAGAACGTATTGACTGCACTGTCGACTCTCGCGCTGGACCAGAACCATTCCAAGGCAACGATCAGTCGACTGGCCGTCGATCGTTACGGATGCCAGGAGAGCAAGGCCAGCGCCGGAAGGCGTTAGTCGCGGCGTGGTTTGCGAGGTCGACCATCTCCGGCATCCCTTCCACAACTCTGTGTGGTGACCCGTCATCCGCCGTTGTGTCTGCCGTGCGCGCGGACCAGCGTACGAATGTGCCCAGGAATGCGACCGGAGTATGCGGCGCTGCGGGCGCGGTCGGTGGTGTGCGGAGTGCTCGGCACGGTCTTCCGGCCACTGGGTCACGCCCCGTGGATGGAGATGGACACCGACCACACCTGATGACAGCCATGTGCCTGTCCTGTCGGATGTAAGTCACAGCGTCTACTCGGCACAACTTCTTGTGGTGGCAACGAGTCGCCGACTGGCGAGGACGGCGGTGGATGTCATGCTTGGTTCTTGTGACTCATGACGATCTCGCGGCCCGAGTGGCTGCCGTCTGCCGATTGACCGGCCGGTTCGTGCCGCGCTCCGGGCGGGTTGCCCAGGAGTACTTCGACAAGTACCAGTTCGAGGCCGATCCGGTCCTGCTGGACGAGGTGGGGCGGAGGCTGGCGGCGTTGGTACCGACCAGGACCGAGGTGCCGGCCAGGTTGGAGATGGGCGACATCGCGGTCGTCACCGCGCTGGGCCGACATGCCAGGCTGCCTTGTGCGTTCGTGCGTTCGTCCGCAAGGCGGCGAAACCCTATGGTACCGCCCGACTTGCCGAGGCGCGGACATCGTCGGACGTCGCGTGCCGGTGGTCGAGGACGTGGTGACCTCCGGCGGGCAGATCGCGATCTCCACCGCAGCGCCGCGAGCGATGGGCGCGCGGATCGAGCACGCGGTGGGCGTCATCGACCGTGGCGAGGGTGGCGCGGCGGAGTCGGCGGCGGAGGGAATCACGCTGCGGACGTTGTTCAGCCGCCAGAATCTGACTCGAACCTGACGGCATCACCGAGTCCGACTCGGCTGCCGGCGCGGATACCACGGAGACCACTGTTCACGCGCCGGCCCGCCGCCGCTCACTGGTCCTCAAGCACCTCGATGATCATCGCCTGGAAGTACGCGCCCTGGCCGATGGCAATCAGCGCGCAGAGGTCACCCGCGTGCAGCCGGCCCATCCGGTCGGCGTGTTCCATCGCCATCAGGGCGTCCGCGCCGAAACTGTGTCCGCGTTCGGGTATCAGGTCCATGCAGATCCGATCCCGAGGGACGCCCGCGTCGCTGCTGAAGGTGCGCCAGAACATCTTGTTGTTCAGGTGCGGCAGCACCCAGTCCAGCGACTCGACGGTCAGGCCCACCTTGTCCAGGGCCCGGTGCAGCGTGTCGACCACCTGCATCGAGCAGACCTTGGCGAACAGCGCGTTCTCCTCCGCCGTCATGCGGATACTACGGTGGAAGCGAACATCCCGGCCGCCCGCGCCGGCCAGGTAGCGGTAGCGCGGTCGGGCGGCGGCGGCCGGCGCGTGCACCAGTACCGCCGCGGCGCAGTCACCGCTGACCGTGGTACCCGCGATCACCCGCGCGTCGTCGGCGACGCTGCCCTGGTCGCCGCCGAGCACCAGCACCCGTTCGTCCGGGCCGGCGCCGGGGCGGGCCAGATAGCTGCGGGCCAGTTCCACGCAACGCAGCACCGAGGCGCAGTTGATGTGCGAGAGACCGTAGAACCGGCTGTCGGTCAGGCCGAGCCGGGCTCGCAGTCGGTCGGGGAACTCGCCGCACAGGTCGGTCTCCCCCATCAGCATGGTGTGGCCGTAGAGGACGAGGTCCGCCGTGCCGCCGGCCAGGGCCTCCCGACCGGCGGCCACCAGCAGGTCCTCCATCTGTTCGCCCTCGGCCAGGGTGGGGATGTCGCGCAGGCCGTAGACCTTGGTGAACATCTTCCGTTCCAGGACACCACGTCCGGCCCGCACCATGATGTCGTCCACCGGCTCGACGCCCTGCGGCAGTTGTACCGCCACCCTGGACAGACCCACGTTCGTGATCTCGCTGCGGATACGCCGAGCGCGGTGTGCGGGCCGGCCATCGGTGTCGAGGTCCAACTGCGGCAGTGGCATGGCTCAGACCGCCGATACTCTGTTGAAACTGGCCTCGATGTACTCGGTCAGGCTGCCGATCGTCTGGAAGACCTCCGGGCCGAGATCATCGGGGTCGATCTCCAGGCCGATGGTGTCCTCCAGGCTCATCAGCAGTTCGATGACGCTGGTGGAGTCCAGTGCCAGGTCCTCGAACAGCCGTGCGGCGGGAGTCAGTTCACCGACCTCGCGGTTGAGCACGGCCGACAGCGCGATCCGCAGATGCGCGACGATCTCACTACGGTTCATCAGAACTCACTTCCTGACTTCCTGTTTTTCGGGGGAACGCCCCGCATCGCTGAGGCGGGCTGTCGGACTTCTCCTACCGCGCAACGAGCGCGCGGGCGAGCACGTCCGGCACCAGTGCACCAGATGACGTCCTCGGCGCACCATCGCCGCACTATCGTCCGTTCCTGGCCCGGTTGGCCGCCGCCCGCGCGGCGAGCACCGGCCGGTCAGTCTTGCGGTTGGCGTTGAGCGGGAACTCCGCCAGGTGTTCGTAGCGCAGCGGGATCAGGTAGCGCGGGAAGAAGGAGGCCATCTCCTCGATCAGCTCGGCGTCCGGACGCTGTTCACCGAGGTAGAAGGCGAACAGTTCGCCATCCAGCGCGATCGCGACGGCGTCCTGCACGTTGCGGCAGCCGCGCAGCCCGGATTCCACTTCGGACAGTTCAACCCGGACGCCGTGGATCTTCACCTGGTGGTCGCGCCGGCCGAGATAGGCCAGGTCCCCGTTGTCCATCGTGCGCGCGATGTCGCCGGTGCGATACCAGCGCTGTCCGTCGTGCTCCAGGAAACGGCCCTCGTTGTCGTTGGGGTTGAGGTAGCCGGGGAACATCTGCGGGCCGGTGACGCACAGCTCGCCGGATTCGGCGTCCACGGTGCCATCGGAGTCGACCAGGACGTGACGCAGTCCGGGGTGCATGGTGCCGATGGGCACGATGTCGTTGACGCAGCGCTGCGGCGAGGTGGCCGAATCCCAGCGGTAGACGCTACAGGAGATGGTCAGTTCGGTCGGACCGTAGAGGTTCTCCACCAGCGCGTCCTGACCGGTGGCCGCCTGCCAGTCGATCGCGTCCTGCCGCAGCAGTGGCTCACCGCAGAACACGCTGCACCGCATACTGGGCATCGAGTCCGGCTTCAGCGCGCCCAGTCGACGCACCAGCGAGATCACGCTGGGCGAGGAGCACCAGACGGTGATGCCGTAGCGGCGGACGAACGTCGGCACGGCCACGAA
>CAJCJE010000447.1 GCA_903970565.1 Candidatus Melainabacteria bacterium
GGGCACCTCAGACGGGAACGGGCTCGGTGGAGTCGGCCGGTGCGGCGTGCGCACCCGGGTCCTCGGTGTCGTCCCGGCGGATCAGCAGGAATGCTCCGGCCAGCGCGAGGATGCCGACGACCAGCAGCACGATCGGCAGGATCACGGTCAGCAACGTGATCTTGTTCCGGCCGTCCTTCGCCTGCTTCGCCTGGTAGTTGATGGCGTCCTGGTCGAAGGTCAGCGTGGTGTCGAGCGCCTTGGTGGTGCCATCGGCCAGGTAGCGGGTCTGGTGCTCGATCCCCTTGACGATGGCGCCCGTGACCGGGTCGACCGACACGATGCGGCTGTCGGAGTAGAAACCGGGGATGCCCGGTCCGACGGGCAGGCTGATGTGGACGATGTCGGCCTGGTACTTGTACAGCGTCAGCCCGGCCAGTTTCTCGGTGCCGATGAATTTAGCGTCCGGCGCCTGCTGCGAGACCGGGTCGAAGAACTTGTAGGTCTGCTTCTTCGCGTGGAACGGCCACTTGTAGGTCAGGCCGACGTGTTTGGCGTTCGTGTCACCGTTGATGTTCTCCGCGTACTTCGGGTCGTTCACCGACTCGGCGGACCTGCGGTCGTTGGCCGACCGGTCCGTGGTGAACGAGACCAGACGCCCTTGCGGATCCTGGGCATCGACGCATTCGGGCACGTTATCGGTGGCGATGACGATGCACAGCGACTCCTGCACGACCGTGACGGTGCCGTTGGAGGCGGCCGAGTCGGTACGCACCCGGCGCGTCGCGTTCAGCGTTACGTCGTCTATCTTGCCGGTCTTGTTGTTCAGGATCTTCGCGGGACCGGTGGCGACCTGCTTGATGTCCAGGTTCAGCGGGGTCTTCTCCGCGTGCGACGGGGCGTAGAATCGTAATAAACCCGCCGTAACCAGGGCGAAAACCCCGATGAGCACGAGAACAGCACTGGACCACTTACGCACTTGGACTCCCCTACCCGGCCCGTCGCAGACCCTCCCGCAGCGGTGCTCCGACCTCGAATTGCGCGGACGTTACCAGTTGGTAGCCCCGGTGTGTCGGTGAATCCGTAGGATCTCGACAACGATTCGCTACGAGTGGAGATCGATGTCTGACGCTGGCACGAACCGCACCACGCGGCTGCCGTGGACCCCGGACCGATTCGTCGTATCCATCGCGTTCGTCGCTCTGTTCTCCGCGTGCTGGTCCTGGGCGACGATCGACCGCGGCTGGTACCTGCAGGCAGACATCTCCAACCTGGCCGACACCTCGAACACCTCGCTCGGTTGGGGGTATCTGAGCCGGCCGCTGGGTGGGCACTTCGCGCCGGTACTGCGCCTGGCGTACTGGCTGCTGCAGGCGATCGACCCGATGGGCTACGGCCTGACCATCGCCGTGCGGGTACTGCTGCAAACCGCCGCCCTGGTGGTGCTCGCCGTGCTGCTCACCCGTCTGGCCGGGCGCAGCCTGGTCATTCCGGTGGTGCTGGCCGGGTACGCCCTCAGCTCGTTGACGCTGCCCGGAACAGCTTTCATGACCACGGGAGTCGCCTTCGGCATCGGTCAACTGCTCGGTCTCCTCGCCCTGTTGCTGACGCCGGCGTTCGCTCGTACCGGGTCGCCGCGGCTCGGGTTCGGCCTCGGTGCGCTGATCGCGGTGGCGACGCTCGCGTCGGAACAGTTCGTCGTCTACGCGGTGTTGCTCGCGCTGCTGGCCCTGGGCTTCTGCTACCCCGGGAGTCCCCGGGAACGACTGCGCGTCGGTGTCCGGCAGTGGCCCGGCTGGGTGGCCGCGGCGATCCCGGTGCTGGCCGTGGTCGTCGCCGGCGTGCTCGAATCCGACACCAAGGGCGCCGGCGGCTTCGGTGCCGGTGACGTGTGGCCGTTGCTGCGCACCGAATGGCTGCGGGCCGTCGGGCCGGCGCTGATCGGTGGCCCGTTCCGGTGGTTCGGTGACGCCAACACCTACGCGGCCTTCTACGCGCCGTCGGACACCACCGTGCTGATCGGCCAGGTCGCCTTCGTCCTGCTGGTGTTCCTCGGCTGGAGCACGACCGGGCGCCGGACGATCGCGGCCTGGTCCCTGCCGATCGCCACGATCGTGATCGGTGTCGGACTCGTGGCCGCCGCGCGCTACGGCCAGTCCGGGCAGCTGATCCCGATCACCCCGCGCTACAGCTTCGTCGTCGCGGCACCGCTGGCGATGGCGCTGTGCCTGTCGCTGACACCGCAACCCGGGCGTGCGCGCCAGCTCGACCTGCGGGTACCTACGCGCCTGAGAGGACCGATACCGACCGCGATCACCCTCGCGCTGGCGCTCACCGTCGCGGGCTGTGTCACCTCGGTGCGCTACACCCACTTCTGGTCGCGCAATCCCGGCCGGGACTACGCGGCCACACTCTCGGCAAGTGTCCGGGCCGCCGGGCCGAACGTGAACGTCTACGACACCGCGCTGCCGCCCGGGCTGGTGTCCATCGTCGAACCGAACCACCACGTGTCGGATCTGCTGCGATTGCTGGACGTTCCCGCCCACTTCGACCCGACCGGTGCCAACCCGATGGTGGTGACCGCGGACGGCAGGCTGGTCAAGGCAGCGTTCTTCCCGGCCGCGATCGCCGGCGGTACCTATCTCAAGAACTGCGGAACGTTGCTGAAGGGTCACGGCCCGTTCACGATCCCGTTGTCGCGCGCCGTGATCGACAACGAGTACTTCCTGCACCTGCAGCTCTACCAGAGCGTTGCGAGCACGGTGCGCATCCAACTGCGTGACCGGAACGGCGCATTGCGTGACCCGGTCGGTGCCGGCCGTCTCACGCTGGGGACGCTGGCCACCGTCAACCTGCGCTTCCCGGTGATGACACCGCAGGCGATCGTGATCACACCGTCCGGGCCGGCGATGAACACCTGCCTGGTCACCACCCAGGTCGGCGCGCCCATCGGGGCGGCGCGATGAGCAGCGCCCCCGATCGCCGATTTCCCGCGCTGGACGGGGTACGCGCGTTCGCAGCGTTCGCCGTGGTGTGCACCCACGTCGGCTTCATCAGCGGACGCTCGCTGAACAACGACCTGCTCGGGCCGATCCTGTCGCGGGGCGACTTCGGTGTGGCGCTGTTCTTCCTGCTGTCGGGCTTCCTGCTCTACCGGCCGTTCGC
>CAJCJE010000448.1 GCA_903970565.1 Candidatus Melainabacteria bacterium
GTCGTGGCCGGGGGTGCGCATGGTGACGGTCAGCGCGGCGCCGTCCACCCGCAACTCCATCGGTTCCTCCCCGGCGAGCGTGTCCGGGCGGCTGACCCGGTTGCCGGCGGTGATCCGCAGCACCGGCCGGTGCACGCTGACCCGGCCCATCAGGCCCGCACCCCGTCCTCGGTGGAATCAGCCGAACCGATGGAATCAGCGGGATCGTCGGAATGGGCAGGATCGGCGGAATCGGTGGGATCGTCGGCGGTACGGAGTTCGAGCCGGATGACGATCGACTTGGAGGTCGGCGTGTTCGAGGTCTCCGCGACCGAATCCAGCGGTATCAAGGAATTCGCCTCCGGGAAGTAGGCCGCCGCGCAGCCTCGGGCCGTGGGGTAGCCGACGATCCGGAACCGTTCCGCGCGCCGCTCGGTCAGCGCGCCCTCGGCGTTCCACTCGCTGATCAGGTCGACGAGTTCACCGTCGCGCAGCCCGAACTCGGACAGGTCAGCCGGGTTGACCAGCACCACCCGGCGGCCGTTGCTGATCCCGCGATAGCGGTCGTCCAGACCGTAGATGGTGGTGTTGTACTGGTCGTGGCTGCGCAGCGTCTGCAACAGGAGCCGACCGGCCGGGATCTGCGGGAACTCGAACTCGTTGACGGTGAAGTTGGCCTTTCCGGTACTGGTCGGGAATTCGCGGGCGTCACGTGGTGGGTGCGGCAGCACGAAACCGTCGGGTTCGCGAACCCGCGTGTTGTAGTCCTCGCAGCCGGGCACGACCCGCGCGATCCGGTCCCGGATCAGGTCGTAGTTGCCGGTGAAGGACTCCCACGGCACCGGATGGTGCGGGCCGAGCACGGTGCGGGCCAACCGGCAGATGATGTCCACTTCGGACATGACCGCTTCGCCGGCCGGGGCGAGCCGCCCGCGTGAGGAGTGCACGACCGACATCGAGTCCTCCACCGTGACGAACTGCTCGACCCCCTCGCGCTCGTCGCGTTCGGTGCGGCCGAGGGTGGGCAGGATCAGCGCGGTCCGGCCGGGCACCACGTGCGAGCGGTTGAGTTTCGTGGAGACCTGCACGGTCAGCGCGCAGGAGCGCAGCGCCCGCTCGGTGAGTTCGGTGTCCGGGGTCGCCGCGACGAAGTTGCCACCGAGGGCGAAGAATATCCTGGCCGCGCCGGAATGCATGGCGCGCAGCGCGTCGACGGTGTCGAAACCGTGCTTGCGCGGCACCGGGATGCCGAACTCGGCCTCCAGCGCGGCCAGGAACTTCTCGGGCATCTTCTCCCAGATGCCCATCGTCCGGTCGCCCTGCACGTTGGAATGTCCGCGCACCGGGCACACCCCGGCGCCCGGTTTGCCGATCATGCCGCGCATCAGCAGCACGTTCACGATCTCCCGGATGCTGGCCACCGCGTGTTTGTGCTGGGTGAGGCCCATCGCCCAGCAGACGATGATCCGATCGGCCGCCGCGAAGGACCCCGCGACCTCGACGATCTGCTCGCGCGGCAGCCCGGTCGCCTCGCCGATCGCGGTCCAGTCTACTTCGGACAGTGACTTGGCGTAGTCGTCGAAACCGTGCGTGCGTTCCTGGACGAAGGACCGGTCCACCACGGTGCCCGGCGCCTGTTCCTCCCGCGCCAGCAGCAGGTGCCCGATGGCCTGGAAGAACGCGAGGTCGCCGCCGAGCTTGATCTGGCAGAACTCGTCGGCCAGCGGGGTGCCCCTACCGACCAGTCCCCGGACGTTCTGCGGGTTCTTGAACCGCATCAACCCGGCCTCCGGCAACGGGTTCACCGCGATGATCCGCGCCCCGGCCCCCTTGGCCTCCTCCAGCGCCGAGAGCATCCGGGGGTGGTTGGTGCCGGGATTCTGTCCGACCACCACGATCAGGTCGGCCTGGCCGAAGTCGGCCAGGCTGACCGAACCCTTGCCGACCCCGATGGTCTGGTTCAGGGCCGCGCCGGAGGACTCGTGGCACATGTTCGAGCAGTCCGGCAGGTTGTTGGTGCCGAAACCGCGCACCAGCAACTGGTAGACGAACGCGGCCTCGTTGCTGGTGCGCCCCGAGGTGTAGAAGACCGCCTCGTCCGGCGAGTCCAGCGCGTGCAGGTGCTCGGCGATCAGCTCGAACGCAGCCGCCCAGCCGATCGGTTCGTAGTGGGTCGCGCTCGCGCGCAGCACCATCGGCTCGGTCAGCCGGCCCTGCTGACCGAGCCAGTAGTCGGTCTTGTCGGCCAACTGCGCGATCGGGTGCGCGGCGAAGAACTCCGGCCCGACGCGGCGCAGGGTGGCCTCCTCGGCGACCGCCTTGGCGCCGTTCTCGCAGAACTCGGCGAGTTTGCGGTGCCCCTGCGGGTCCGGCCAGGCGCAGCCGGGACAGTCGAAGCCGTGCTGCTGGTTGAGCAGGCGCAGGGTCCGCACGGTGCGGGTGACGCCCATCTGCTCGATGCCGCGCTGGGTCGACACCAGCACCCCCGGCAGTCCCGCCGCCCAGGTCTTCGGCCCGTGCACATCCAGGGTCGACTCGTCGATGTCCTGCTCTGGCGGCTTGCGGCTCATCTGCCCATCGTGCGCCCCGGTCGCGTCGCCGTCCACCGCGCGGTCCGGCGAAAGAAGGTCAGGCGTGCCGCGGGGGCGCGGGACAGCTGTTGGCGATGGTCAGCGAATGACTCGGCGCGTAGAAGGCGTTGGGGTCCTGGGGCGGGTCGAGGCCGGCGCTGGGATCGGCACTGGGATCGGCACTGGGATCGGCGTTGTCGTCGGCGCCGTCGTGGTAGGCGGGCGCGAGGTAGCCCTGGTCGATCTCGGTGCAGCTGATCTGGTCGGAGTAGCTCTCGGTGTGGCCGGGCCAGACCCCCCGGTCGCCGGAGTGGTAGCGCGTGCCCAGTGGCACCATGAAGTCCTCGGTGACGTGCTGCACGGCCACGATCTGCCAGGGCTGCGACACGTCGCGGGCGCTGCCCGGCGCGAAGGCGAACGCGAACACGTAGTTGGTGTGGATGAGCAGTTCGCCGGTGGCGTCGGTGGTCACCGACATACTGCCGTCCACCTTGACCGGCGCCGGCAGCAGGGGGAAGCCGGGCGCCAGCAGGCTGACCTCGCCGAGGACCTGCTTGCCGAGCAGGCTGCTCAACCGGTTGCGCTCGGCCGGCCGGGCGTTCGGCGCGAGACTGGCCAGGTAGGTCGCCGGATCATGGTCGACCAGCAGTTGCGGGTCCAGGTGCGCGTCGATCAGGGTCTGCCTGACCGCCGCCTCCGCCGCGCCGACCGTGCTCGCGCTCCAGCCGTCGGTCCGCACCGGCGCCGGCAGCTGGAAACCGGCCGCGCCGTCGTGCCAGCCGGCCGCCGGGGTGTCGGCGTAGGGCTGGTTGAGGTCGAGCCGGCCGCTGGTCTGGACGGTCGCGGTGGTCGTCGGCGGGGTCGAGGCGATCGGCACCGCGCCGGCCGGAGCGGGGTTCGCGCCCTCGGTCTGGTCGTCGTCGATCTGGTTGACCAGCGCGAACAGCAGCACCGCGATGAGCAGGCCCAGCAGGGCCGAGAGGCCGCGGTTGCCCAGCCCGAGCAGCCAGCGGGATCGTCGCGGCCGGGGCTGCGACCGGCCCAGGATGTGCCGGCCGGCCTTCTTGACCGACGTGCGTGCCGCGCGTTCGGCCCGCTCGTTCCACTCCGGATCGATGAGATCGGGATGGGTGTCGATCGACTCGTCGGAGTGATCGGCGGCGTCGGACACCTGGCCCCCATCTGACGTGCGTGGACAACCGGATCGGCCACGGTCGACGGCGCGAGGTGGACGCGGTACCAGCAGCCGGTCACTGGATCGGGTGAGCGCTGGTGTCCGTTACCGTATCGAGGAGGCCGGATTCCGCGTTCGGCGCGGGTGGCCGGTGGATCGGGCCAGGCAGACGGTATGGGCGCAGCGGTCGCGGGAGGCGTGGCCGGGCGAAACCGGTTGGCCGGGCTTCGTAGACTTGACCGCGTGACCGAGACCCTGCCCGAGCAGCGCGACGCCCGTGAACTACCGCCGACCTGGAATCCGGCCGAGGTAGAAGGCGAGTTGTACGCGCGCTGGGTAGCCGCCGGCTACTTCACCGCCGACTCGGCCAGTGACAAGCCGCCGTACTCGATCGTCATCCCGCCGCCGAACGTGACCGGCAGCCTGCACATCGGGCATGCCTTCGAGCACTCCCTGATGGACGCGCTCGTCCGGCGCAAGCGGATGCAGGGGTTCGAGACCTGCTGGCTGCCCGGCATGGACCACGCCAGCATCGCGGTGCATGCCTTGGTGGAGAAGGAACTCGCCGCCGAGGGTACCTCCCGCCGCGAACTGGGCCGGGAGGCGTTCGTCGAGCGCGTCTGGGAGTGGAAGGCCAACTACGGCGGCCAGATCCTCAACCAGATGCGCCGCCTCGGTGACAGCGTCGACTGGTCGCGTGAGCGGTTCACGATGGACGACGGCCTGTCCCAGGCCGTGCAGACCATGTTCAAGCGGCTCTACGACGACGGCCTGATCTACCGGGCCGAGCGGCTGATCAACTGGTCGCCCTCGCTGCGGTCCGGGCTCTCGGACGCGGAGGTCAAGCACCGCGAGGTCGAGGGCGAGCTGGTGTCCATGCGCTACGGCGACGGGGACGCCTCGATCGTGGTGGCCACCACTCGGGTGGAGACCATGCTCGGCGACACCGCCGTCGCGGTGCACCCGGACGACGAGCGCTACACCCACCTGGTCGGTACCGAGATCGAGCTGCCGCTGACCGGCCGCATGATCCCGATCATCGCCGACGCGCACGTCGACCCGGAGTTCGGCACCGGCGCGGTGAAGGTGACGCCCGCGCACGACCCGAACGACTTCGAGATCGGCCAGCGGCACCACCTGCCGATGCTCACGATCATGGACGAGCAGGGCCGGATCGCGCACACCGGTACCGAGTTCGACGGGATGGACCGGTTCGCGGCGCGGGTCGCGGTGCGCGAGGCGCTGGCCGCGCAGGGCCGCATCGTCGCGGAGAAGCGCCCCTACCTGCACTCGGTCGGCCACTCGGAGCGGTCCGGGGAGCCGGTCGAGCCGCGTCTGTCGTTGCAGTGGTTCGTGAAGGTGGCGTCGCTGGTCAAATCCGCCGGGGACGCGGTGCGCTCCGGCCAGGTCGCGATCAGCCCGCCCGAGGCGGACAAGCGCTACTTCGACTGGCTGGACAACCTGCACGACTGGTGCATCTCCCGCCAGCTGTGGTGGGGGCACCGGATTCCGGTCTGGTACGGCCCCCACGGCGAGCAGGTCTGCCTCGGTCCGGACGAGGCGCCGCCGGCCGGTTGGCGCCAGGACGAGGACGTGCTGGACACCTGGTTCTCCTCCGGCCTGTGGCCCTTCTCCACCTTCGGCTGGCCCGAGCAGACCCGGGATCTCGCCCGGTTCTATCCGACCAGTGTCCTGGTCACCGGCTACGACATCCTGTTCTTCTGGGTCATCCGGATGATGATGTTCGGCGGCTACGCGATGGACGGCCAGCCGCCGTTTCACACCATCGCGCTGCACGGCATGGTGCGCGACAAGTTCGGCAAGAAGATGTCCAAGACCGCCGGCAACGGCGTGAACCCGCTGGACTGGTTGGACCGCTACGGCGCGGACGCGCTGCGCTTCACGATGGTGCGCGGCGCCAACCCCGGCGTCGACGTGCCGATCGGCGAGGAGAACGTCGACAACGCGCGCCGGTTCGCCACCAAGCTGTGGAACGCGACCCGCTTCGCGCTCGGCAACGGCGCAACGGTGGCCACCCCGGTGCCGCCGCGCGCCGAACTGACCGACGCCGACCGCTGGATACTGGACCGCACCGACCGTCTGGTGTCCACAGTGGACGCGCTGTTCGAGGAGTACGAGTTCGCCAAGCTGGCCGAGGAGCTGTTCCACTTCACCTGGGACGAGTTCTGCGACTGGTACCTGGAACTGGCCAAGGTGCAGATCGCCGAGGACGAGCAGCGCGCCGGGGCGACCAGGGCCGTGCTCGGTCACGTGCTCGACGTGCTGCTGCGCCTGTTGCAGCCGATCATGCCGTTCGTCACCGAGACCCTCTGGACCACGTTGACCGGCGGTGAGTCACTGGTCGTCGCGGCCTGGCCGACGGTGTCCGGTGAGATGCCGGACACCGAGGCGGCGCTGCGGATCGAGTCGGTCCAGAAGTTGATCACCGAGGTCCGCCGGTTCCGCGGCGACCAGGGCCTGCCGCCGCGCAAGCGGGTGCCGACCGAACTGTCCGGGGCCTGCTGCGCCGGGCTGCTGCCGCACGAGAAGGCGGTCCGCGCCATCACCTGGCTCGACGAGCCGGGCGAGGGCTTCGCGGCCACCGCGACCCTGGAGGTCGCGCTGCCCACCGGCAAGGTGACCGTCCGGCTGGACACCTCCAGCGCCATCGACGTGGCCGCCGAGCGCAACCGGCTGAGCAAGGAACTCGTTGGCGCGCAGAAGGAACTCGCGCAGTGCGAGGGCAAGCTCGGCAACCCGAAGTTCGTCGACAAGGCGCCCGCCGACGTGGTCGCCAAGATCCGGACCCGCAAGGACACCGCGGTCGCCGACATCGAACGGATCAACGCCCAACTCGCCGCGCTGCCGGCCCGCTGAGACGGCCTGCCGGCGAAGGCGGTTGCCGGCCCGCGGAGACCAGCCCCAGCAGCTCTCAGTGCAGGCCGATCAGCAGCGAGTTCGGCGAACCGTCCGGCCAGACCAGGCCGGTGCCGTCCAGGACCACCCCGGCCGGGGTACCCACCGCGGCCGGGGCGTTGCGGTAGCCACCTGACCCCGTGACCCGCTCGATCGGGATCACCGGACCGGCCGCCCCGGTCCGCCCGTCCACCACGGTCACCCGCGTCCGCGCGGTCGAATCCAGGGTGGGCAGCAGAATCCGGCCGTCGGGCAGCACCGCCAGATAGTCGCCGATGGTCTGCGCGCCCTGGAGGGCGAAGGTCATGCCGGGCAGGGTCCGCGCCCAGACCGACCGGCTGACCGGATTGATGCCCAGCAGCCACACCTGCCGCGACACGGGCAGATAGTAGGCCAGCAGCGCGGTGTTGCCGGCCCACCGCGAGGTCATACTGCCGTCCGCGACATCCTGGCTGGCCGGCCCGTACGGCGGCGTCGGCAGGTCGGTGTCCTGCCAGCGGACCGAGCCGGTGCGCTCGTCCAGCGCGATCACGCCCCTCGGGGTGGGCGCGCCGAAACCGGGATCGGCCGGACCGACCGGGGCCTGCGCCGAGACCAGCACCGTGCCGGCGGGCGCCCCGGCCAGCGGCCAGATCTCGGCGCCGCTGCGCGGCGTGCGGTACGTCCACCGGGCCCGGCCGTCCTGGCCGAGCATGATGACGCCGCCGCAACTGGTACTCAACGCCAGTTCGTCGGCTGCGAGGGCGCCGGTGTGCGGCTGAGCCGGGCTGAACCGGTTGATCTGACAGCCGTCCCGAGGGGAGAACACCCAGCGCAGCCGGCCCGCTGCCGAGCCGGTGGTGTTCACCGCGCTCAGCTGCACGGTGTCGGTGTTGCTCGGCCCGCCCGCGAAATAGGCGGCCTCGCCGGTGATCGCGCTCAGCGTGCCGACCACGCCGGGGGCCAGCGCGGTGTCCAGCCGGACCGCCCCGGTGGCCGCGTCGAACACCAGCAGCCGGCCGTCGTCGACCGCGTCCTGCTCCGCCCCGGCCCGGCCCGCGACGACCGCGACCAGGCTGCCGTCGGCGGAGGCCACCGGGGTGAGCACGGCCGTGACATCCGCGCGCTGGTAGGTCCACCGGGGCCGGCCGGTACTCGGATCGACCATCCGAACGCCGTTGCCCAGCGTCACCAGCAGCCCGCCCGCGCTGCCGACCACCTGCCCGGTGGTCTGCGCGCTCCACAGCGTCCGCCCGTCCAGCACGGCACTGCGCGCGGCCAGCGGGGCCGAGTCGGCGACCGACAGCCGCACGTTGCGCCCCTCGGTCCAGGCCACCGCACCCCAGTAGCCGGCGACCTGCGCCGCGCACACCCCGACGACCACCAGCGGCACGAACAGCCGCCGCGCCCGCGCTCGAATCCGGGGCGCCACCGCCAGCAACACCCCACCCACCAGGGCGACCACGCCCGCGGCCACCAGCACCGCCCAACCGGGATTCAACGGCGCGCCGGGGGCCGCGCCGGGAGAGTCGCGCAGCGCGACCGCGCCGAGCCCGACGCCCAGCACCGACCAGGCAATGCCCAGCCGCAGCCGGCCGCGCTCGTCCCGGACGAAGGCGATCAGGACCAGGGCGATCAGCCCGACCACCGCCAGCAGCACCAGCCACACCCGGTCCGTCCGGTTGGTCCCGATGATCTGGTGGGCGCCGGCGATCGCGGTCACCAGCGCCACGCAACAGCAGGCCGTCGCCGCAACCGCAACCAGCGCCACCCGACCTGCCGCGCTGCGCCGCATGGCTCTCCCGCGTCCTCGACTGTCCGCGATCCTACGTCGAGGAGCGCGCGGTAGCGGCGGTGTGCCGCATCCGGGTGCGCGCCCGGTCCACCGCCAACCAGGTGTTGCCGGCGAGCAGTCCGATCGGCAGGAACGCGCTGTCGTGCGTGATGGTCAGCAGCACGATGCCGACGATCGCGACGAGAAAACCGAACAGGTACTGCTGGTGCGGGCGGCCGGGGCTGGTCGGCGGATCGAGCAGCATGATCCCGGCGAAGTAGATCGCCATACTCACCAACGGTTCCCGGAAGGCCACCGCGAGTTCCGCGCCGTAGCCCAGCGACACCAGGATGGTCAGCGCGCCGAACCAGGTGGCCAGGAAGGCGCCGACGGCGGGCAGCCGGTTCGCCCGGTCCGCGACGAACAGCACCGCGACCAGCAGCACCGGCACGCCGAGCCAGATCGGCGCCGCGCACGCGCCCCACCAGCTCTGCGCCCGCACCCCGAGCAGGTCGGCCACCACCAGCGCCAGCGCGGCCGGGTTGAACATCGGTCGCCGCCCGATCCGCAGCACGTGCTTGACCACGACCGCGCCCGCCGCCAGCAGCGCCAGCTGCCCGGCCCCGACGGTCGGATCGAGCACCATGCCCAGCACCCCGCCGGTCACGAACGCGCCCAGCGGCAGCTGCCAACCCCAGCCGCGCAGGCCCACGATCAGCACGTCCACCGCGCCCGCGGTCAGCACCGCGACCGTCAACCCCAGCCCGGCCGTGGCCGCCGACGTGCTCGCCCAGCCGAGATTCACCGCCGCCAGCACCAGCATCGCCACACTGACCGTCCCTATTGGACTCTTCAGCCAGCGGCGGGCGCGGGTCGCGGTGGGGGTGGCGAGCACGGCGGAGGTCATGCCGGCCAGTTCTCGGTCAGGTGCAGTTCCCCGCCGACTCCCACCAGCAGGGCCGCGACGTCCTCGGTCTCGGCGAGCAGTGCCAGTCCCTCGCGCCGCCCCAGCAGCAACACCGCGGTGGACAGCGCGTCGGCGGCCATCGCGGTCGGGGCCAGCACGGTCACGCTGGCCAGTGGGTCGGCCGGGGTGTGTCTGGCCAGCAGGTGGCCGGGCCGGGCGTAGTCGCCGGAGGTCGCGATGGCCAGATCGCTCAGCGTCAGTTCGGTGAGCAGCTCGCCCGGCCGGTGCGGGTCGGCGATCCCGGTCCGCCAGCCGTGGCCGGCCGGATCGGTGCCGTGCAGGTAGGCGTCCCCGCCCACGTTGACCGTCGCACCGGGCAGCGACAGCAGTTCCTGGGTGGCGAGGTCGATCGCCAGGCCCTTGGCGACCGCGCCGAGATCCAGCAGTACCGGCCGCTCCAACACGACCGTGCCGGCCACCGGGTCGAGGGTCAGGTCCTCGAACGTGCCGAAGTCCACATCGGACAGTCCAGGCAGCAGCTCGGCAACCCGTTCCCCGGTGCGGTAGTCGCGGTCGAAACCGGCCGTCGCCAACTCGCGGCCGACGGTCGGATCGAACGCG
>CAJCJE010000449.1 GCA_903970565.1 Candidatus Melainabacteria bacterium
CGAGCCCGTGTTCGATCGCCCAGTCGTGCACCGCGGCGATGTCGGCCAACTCGGTCACCCCCGGTCGGCCCTCGATGGCGTCCCGCCAGACCGACCCGTACCCCGTCGACCCTCGGTAGTTGACCTCGACCACGGTGAACCCGGCCTCCACCCACACCGCGCGCCAGGCCGAGAACCGGTCCTCCTCGGCGGCGTGCGGCCCGCCGTGCACGCTGAACACCACCGGCTGCGGACCGTCCCCGGCATCGGCCGGCTTCGCGATCAGCGCGTGAATGTCGCCGCCCGGCCCCGGCACGAACGCATCCGTCAACGCCACCGACAACGGCGTCTTGGGCCCGGCCGGCTCCAGCAGTACCCGGTCCGTGCCGTCCACGCCCAACGCCCGGACGACCGGGGGCCGCTCGCCGGAGGACCAGGAGTACTCGATCGTCAGATCCGGCCGCACCGAAACACCGCTGACCGAACCGGCCAGAGTATCCACAGTGGACAGTTTCCCGGTCGCGATGTCGTAGCGGTGCAAGGTGTCCCGAGCCTGATAGGTGTGCACCACCAGCAATGCCGTGCCATCCGGATACCAGTCCGCGCTGACCTCGCCCGGCAGCCCGAAATCCAGCTCGGTCTCGGTGTCCTCGGCGACGTCCCACACCAACAACTCGGTCCGCCCGCGCCGCTCGTGCGCCACCAGCAACCGCGTGTCCCCGGCTATCGGCGCGAACCCGAGCACGTCCAGGCCCTTGCCCGCCCCGTCCCACTTCTCCGCGACCACGGTCCTGCCTTCGGCGTCGAACACCCGCAACGCCGGATGCCGGCTGTCCCCGTGCTCGGAATGCGCGATCGCCAGCAGCCGTTCGTCCCGCGACAGCCCGCCGACCCCGGCATCGTGGGTACTCGTGTAGATCACCTCGGCCGGCCGATCGGCGCCGGTCAGCCAGATCGTGGTGCCGTCGTCCGTGGTCATCCCGACCGCCGTCACCCGACGCCCGATCGCCAACCCGGCCGGATACCCCGGATGCGTCCCCGGCGTCGCCGGCTCGGCCGCCCCCTTGTCGAACGGCTCCCGAACCCAGCTGCCGAACTCGTCACCATCGGTATCGTCGAACCACCAGATGTACTCGCCGTCCGCGCTGATCGTGGCATGGGAGGTGCCCTGCGGCCGATCGGTCACCTGCCGGTGGGTGTCGGTCCTCCGGTCCCAGGCGTAGATCTCCCAGACCCCGCTCGAATTGGACAGGTACACATTGCGGTCCGGGGCGTCGAGCTCCCAGTCCGGCTGCGCGATCCTGGCCGCCGTGAACCGGGCTCGCCAGCGCGCCTCGCGCTCCGGGTCGTCGAACAGCGTCTCAGGGTGCTGAGCTTGAGTCGTCACCCCGTCGATCCTGCCCCACACGGGATGAACAGGCGAGTGAACCGCCCGGAACGGTGTCGTCGACGGCGATCGTGCCAGGCTCGCGGTGACCGGCTGGTCTGCCGGCCGCCGCGAGTGGTCATTCGGGCCCGCCACCAGCAGCGTCGCCGTGTTCCCGCCCGGTGTCGAAGAAGGCGGAGAGACATTCGCTCTCGGTCAGCTCGCTGTCCCGAGGTAGGGGAGAACACCTCCGCTCCGGGGCTCAGCTCAGCACCCGGCCCCAGGGCGTACGCCTGCGCCAGCCGAAGGTTCCCACCCCGTTCCCCGTGCGTATTCCTCGGCCTCCGCTTCGGCGAGTTCGATCGCACCCTCCAGCGACTCCGCCCGCCACGGCGTGATCCGCTCCTCGAACGGTGCGCCGTCCCGTCGTTCCAGCGGAACACGCACCGAACGCTGTACCAATCGCCGTCGCCGCCGGCCCTGGTCACGGGCGTCCTCGATGTTCACCGCCGAAGCAGGCAGGATGGCCACCGCGGCGAACCGGCCGTCCCCGGACACGCACTGGTATCCGGTCCAGGACGAGTCGTCGTAGCCATCAGGCCGCAGTACCGCGATCTCGTGCCAGGCGAATGCGGACGACTCGCGTCCCACTTCGAGGTGATAGCCAGCGGAATCACCGAAACCGTTGATCGCAAGGTCAGCGGACGTTGTCGCACCTGGACCGAAGTCGGCAGGTTTCGGTGCGGCGGCCGGCTTGGCGATGCGCGTCTGCGCCGGCGCGGCGAACGCCGGAGTAGCCGACGTGGCACAGAGCGCTGTCGCGAGCAGACCCAACACCATGATCAGCAGCGTCGATGATCGACCCGCGGCGCGGAGCGGTCGCCGCAACCATGCCGAGCGGCGTCCGACTGCCGCGCGACGGGCACGGCCATATGAAGCAGACATGATCAAATCCCCCCTGGTCTGCGGCCGATGCCGGCCGCACATTCACCCCCGCGGACAACGCCGCTCGCTCATAGAACCACACGATTTCCTTGCCTGGTTCCGGAATAGCTCGTTCGGCCTACTGTCGGTCTCGGACGGTGATCCGCCCGTTCGGGCAAGACGGGTGGCACGACATGAGGTCAGCACTGGCGGGTGTGACGCGCTGAAGATCGACAGGGACCTCGGGTCAGCCCGTATGTGATGCTTGTTTCACGAGATCGGCTTCCCCTGAGGCCTGGACGTCGCTAGATTCTCGCGGCTCTCGTCATGCTGTCGGTAACCGCCGATCCGTCTGGTCGGGTGCTACCTGACTCCGGTGCGCTTGGCGGTTCGATTCGGCTGGGTCAACGAATTTCATGGCAAACTTGGCGCATGGCTGACGAACTTGACCAATGGCGCGCCTTCCACTTCTCGCAGTCCAACCCAGCCGGACCTGGTCAGGGAAACGTGGCCGCACTGCTTCGGCGCGTTGCCGACACGATCGATGATCTTGGTTCGGTACAGATCCTGGACATCACCTTCCAGCTGACGCCGACCGCCGACGAGGACGACCTGACGCTCACCGTCTACTACGACCGCGAGTCGACAACGGCGCAGTAGGAGACCCCACCCGCGAGGCGAAGCCAAGAGCCCCGCCAACATGCTCCCAGGGGGTCCGGGGAGCGAAGCGTCCCCCGGCAAGGGGGCCTGGGGGGCTTGGCCCCGGATACAACGACGAACGGCGTGTATTTGCGTTTTCCGCAAATACACGCCGTCCATGCCGGTCGGGGTGACAGGATTTGAACCTGCGACCTCTTCGTCCCGAACGAAGCGCGCTACCAAACTGCGCCACACCCCGGTCTTGGTGACCGAGGATAAGTCTAGCGGATGTCCGTAGCGGCTCCGAACCGGGCCGAACTTGTCTGCTCCGGGTCGGGTGCTTCGACCGTCGCGGGCCTTGGGACGAGGGTCAGCAGGCTGGCTTCCGGCGGGCAGGCGAAGCGCACCGGAGCGTATGGAGAGGTGCCCAGACCTGCGGAAACGTGCAGCCACATGCGTGCGCCCCAGCGGGAGGCACCTCGGGCGCGGGAGCGGTCCAGCGCGCAGTTGGTGACGATCGCGCCGTAGCCGGGGACGCGCAGTTGGCCGCCGTGGGTGTGCCCGGCGAGGACGAGGTCGTAGCCGTCCTCCGCGAAGGCGTCCAGCACCCTCGGTTCCGGGGAGTGGGTGAGGCCCAGGCGCAGCGTGGCCGGGGCGGGGCGGCCGGCGATCTCGGCGTAGCGGTCGCGGCGCAGGTGCGGGTCGTCGACGCCGGCGATGACGATCTGCTGGCCGTCGATGATCAGGCTGTTGCGCACGTGCGTGAGGTTGTGCCAACCGCGTTCGATCATGGCCGCGCGCAGGTCCTGCCAGGGCAGCGGGATGCCGTGCACGCGCTTGCGGCTCTTGGTGAGGTAGCGCACCGGGTTCTTCGGCCGGGGAGCGTAGTAGTCGTTGCTGCCGAAGACGAACACCCCCGGCCGGACCAGCAGCGGCTCCAGCGCGCGCAGCACCGAGGGGACGGCCTGCGGGTGCGCGAGGTTGTCGCCGGTGTTGACCACGAGGTCGGGTTCCCACTCGTCCAGCGCGGCCACCCACCGCTGTTTGGAGCGCTGGCCGGGCATCATGTGCAGGTCGGAGATGTGCAGCACCTTCAGCGGGCGGGACTCGGGGGCCAGCACCGGCAGGGTGGCCCTGCGCAGGGTCCAGTGTCGTCGTTCGATGCCTGCCGAGTAGGCGATGGTCGCGGCTCCGAGGGCCGTGCTGCCGACGGCGATTTTGGCCAGGGTGTTCACGCCACGAGCCTACGACGCCGCGCGTGAGGGCGTGGTAGTCGGCGTCGGCGGCATTCCGGTTGCGGCGCACCGGTAGCGTTCGATGACATGGCGGAGCTCAAGGCGCAGTTGCGCGCCGACATGACCACGGCACTGAAGGCTCGGGAGAGTATGAAACTCGGCACGCTGCGGATGGCGCTGGCCGCGATCAACAACGAGGAGGTCGCCGGTAAACAAGTCCGCGAACTCTCCGACGACGAGGTGCGCACGGTGCTCGCCCGCGAGGTCCGCAAGCGCAAGGAGGCCGCTGAGGCGTTCGCCGGCGCCGGCCGGGCCGAGCAGGCCGCCACCGAGTTGGCCGAGGCCGACGTGCTCAACGCCTACCTGCCCACCCAGTTGTCCGACGAGGAGTTGGAGACCGCGGTGGACGAGGCGTTCGCCGAGGTGACGGCGGCGCTGGGCGCCGAGCCGACGGTCAGGGCGATGGGGCAGCTGATGAAGGCCGCCAACGCCAGGGTCGCCGGCCGGGCCGATGGTGGCCGGGTGGCCGCGCTGGTCAAGGCCAGGCTCAATCCCTGATGTGTTCGACTGTGTTCCGCCGGCCGGTGGGGTGTCACCCACCGGCCGCTTTTTGGTTCTTTGTCTGTTTTGAAGGCTTATGATTCATCCGATTGGCCTATTGTGGGCTGGTCGGCCTTTGGAGATTGGTGTCCGCGTGCGCCGCGGTCACCATTGTCGGTGGGCTTCTTGTCGGTGTGGCCGATACCGCGTCCGCCGCACCCTTGAATCCGGCCAGGCCGGCTGTCGATGACATGTGGCAGTGCTTGCCTCCGGAGAACGCCTACGGCGAATGGTGTACGACCACCAGGGCCAACGTGAACGTGCGGGCCTCCCCGACCCAGTCCAGCGGGAGCGCCGGCATCGAGTCCTCCGGTACGACCGTGGTAATCATGTGCTGGGCCGGCGGTGAGTCTATTTACGGCGACGACATCTGGTACATGACGTCGAACTTCGACGGCATAGAGGACCCAGGCGGTAATCCTGCCCCGCAGGGATACATCGCAGGCTACTACCTCAACACCGGCAACGATCCCAATGGTGCCATTTCCAAATGTGATTTCGGATAGTCGGCATAGCGAGGCCCACGCGCTATACCGAATGGTGTTCGGCCCCACATCGTGGAGGCCGAACACCATTCGTTTGTTCGGACCGGAGTCCGCTATTTGCCGGTGGAACCCGGTGCCAGCGATGCGGGTGGCTGGGCGTTCGGCGGGGGTGGGGTCACCCCGGTACTCACATAGATGGTGATCGTGGTTCCGGCCGGCTGATTGCTCTGCGGCGTCTCACCGACCACGGTGCCCTTGGCCTGGGTGGAGTTGAAGTCCTTCACGCTGACCTGGTAGCCGGCCCCCTGTAGGGCAGCGGTCGCGGCGGACTGGGGCATTGTGAACACGAACGGCACGAGCTGTCCGTGCGGGTTGCGCTCCAGATAGGCCGGGTCGGCGGCGACCACCGGCTGAGCCGCCTGGTTGGCCAGGATCTGTTCGAATGCCTGGAAGAACGTCGGCGCGGCGAGTGAGGCACCGAACGCCTCGTTGGACTTGCTACACGAGTGCTGGGTGATCAGGTGTGGCGGCGCTCCGACGCAGATGACCGCCGGCCGGCTGCCGTCCGCGAAGACCAGCGAGGACGAGGCGTAGCCGTTGACGATGGCGAGGTAGCCGACGGACTCGTTGTTCTGCGTGGTGCCCGTCTTGGCCGACAGCGGCAGGGTCCAGCCGTCGAGGGAGGCCTGAACGGCCGCGGTGCCGTCCCCGGTGGTGTCGTGGCTCATCCCGTTGAGGATGGTGTTCGCCTCCGCCTGCGGGATCACCTGCTCGCACGGCTGCTGGCTGACCTGGACCGGTTGGCCGTAGCGGTCGGTGACCGAGCCGATCGGGTTCGCCGGGCACCAGGTGCCGCCGCTGCCCAGGGTCGCGGCTACGTTCGCGTGCTCCAGCGGGCTGAGCGCGCCGACACCGAGGGTGAACGCCGGCGTGTTCAGGTAGGAGGTCAACTGCGGCTGGTTGAAGTTCTGGCTCGTGGAACTCGGGTCCGGCGCCTTGCCGGCCTGGTTGCTCATGATGGTGTTGCGCATCCCGAGCCGGTAGGCCATGTCCAGCACGTTCGGCATACCGTCATTGAGTTCCAGCCCGACGAACGCGGTGTTCGGTGAGCGGGCGAGCGCGTCGTAGAGCGGCAGGCTCGCCGGCGAGCCGTCGTTGTTGCTCACCTGGTACTCGCCCTTGGCGCGGTCGGTCGGCACCGGGTAGGGGAAGTCCTCGGTGTTCGGGTTCTGCAGAATCGTGTTCAGGCCGACCTTGCCCTGTTCCATACCGGACGCGGTGGTGAACAACTTGAAGGTCGACCCACCACCGAATTCGTCATCGACGTCTTCCACCAGATTGGACTCGGTATTGGCATTTCCGCCGCCGGTACCGAAATTCCGGTTGGCGACCATCGCGAGGACGTTGTGCGAATTCTGGCCCGGCTGGATGACCACGAATGTATTGGCTATGCCGTAGGTGTTCGGGTCGACCGCCTTGTCGGCAGCCGCCTTGGCGGCGGCGCTGACCGACGGGTTCAGAGTGGTCTTGATGGTGTAGCCGCCGGTCGCCAGCTGGTCGGCGGTGAATCCGGCGTTCTCCAGGTACTGCAAGGCATAGTCACAGAAGAAGCCGGCGTCGTCATCGGAGAGGTTGAGACAGCTGCTGGAGGGCATACTCGGCGCGGTGCCCACCACGCCGAGCGGTTGCGCCTCGTCGGCCCTGGCGTCCTGCTGGCTGATCGAGCCGTAGGTCGCCATTGCCTTCAGCACGGCGTTCCGGCGCTGCATCGCGTTGTCCGGGTGTTTGTACGGGTCGTAGAGGTTCGGGTTGTTGACCATGCCGGCGAGCAGTGCGGCCTGGGGGACGGTCAACTGGGCCGGCGTCACGTTGAAGTAGGCGTTGGCCGCCGCGCCGATACCGAAGGGGCCGGCCGGCTTGTCACCGAAGGGGACCACGTTCAGGTAACCGGTGAGGATGTCGTTCTTCGACATGGTCTGGGCGAGCGTGATCGCGACCTTGGCCTCTTTCAGCTTCCGGGCCAGGGACTGGTCGATGTCGGCCTGCTGGGCGGCTTTCGCCTGCGCCAGCTGCGGCGCGCTGGCGCCGACCTGCGGCCGGTCGACGACCCACTCCAGGTAGTTCTTCACGTACTGCTGGGTCAGCGTGGACGCGCCCTGGGTCGCGCCGCCGTTGGAGTCGTGCAGGGCGGCCCGGACCGTGCTCTGCACGTCGATGCCGGACTCCTCGCGGAAGCGGTGGTCCTCGATGTCGATGATCGCCGCGGTCATGTTCGGCGAGATCTGGTCGTAGGAGACCGGCAACCGATACTGGTCGAACAGTTCGGCCAGGGGCGTGCCGGTGCTGTCCTCGATCGTGGTGACCAGCGGTACCTGGCTGACCGCCAGGCTGCTGGAGATGCTGTCCACCGAGTCGCTGACTTGGTTGGACAGGGAGCCGACGCCGATCGCCATCGGAGAGAGGATGCCAGCCAACAGCACCCCGGCCAAAGCGCACAAACCGAGCATTCTGAGCAAACCAACGGGAACTCGCACTCGGCCAGCCTACGCGGGGACCAGTAAGACGTGTGTTGTCACTATGTCCCACGCGGCCCTGTCAAGACCCGATCAGCCGCCATCCAGGTAACAGCTCGATATCCCACTGTTGGCAGTGGAACCAATCACCTCTACAGTCCGTCAACGTCTGACGACAGCAGCAAATAGGCAGACCGGTCAGGTGGCCAGCCTATGCGATCCGCCACTAGGGGGTGGCGGGTTTGAGTCGAAATGACGCTAGGAGCAGGGGGAACATGTTTCTTGACGAGTCATGTGTAGACCAATCGGACTGGCGGGTTAGTGCGTCCTGCCGCGAAGAAGACCCGGATGGCCTGTTCGTGCGTGGGGCGGAACAGCGTCGAGCCAAGCTCGTGTGCCTTGGTTGTCCGGTGCGAACCGAGTGTCTCGCCGAGGCGCTGGACAGCCGGATGGAGTTCGGCGTCTGGGGTGGGATGACC
>CAJCJE010000450.1 GCA_903970565.1 Candidatus Melainabacteria bacterium
GACTCGGCACGCAGGTACCGCACCAGACCGTCGACCCCACCGAACCCGCCGACGCGAGCGTCGCCCGCGGGCAACAGCGGCTGACTGGTTCGGCCGGCGAGTGAGGACGTCACCCGATGACCGCCCCCGTCGTGCAGGGCCTGTGCCAGCGTGCGGGCCTGCGCGGTGCCACCCAGAATCAGTACCCTCACCGGGAAACCCTAACGACGAACCAGTAGATCCACGACCGCAGCGGCCGGCAGGAGAGACAACACACCCATGCGAGAGATTCTGGTCATCGGGATCGGCGCCGGAAATCCGGAATACATCACCGTCCAGGCCATCAACGCGCTCAACTCCGCCGACGTGTTCTTCGTGGTGGACAAGGGCGAGGACAAGAGCAGTCTGCTCGCGCTGCGCACCGACATCTGCGACCGCCACATCAACGACCAGAACTACCGACTGGTGCAGATCCCCGAACCACCGCGCGACCGCGAAGCCAGTGCCTACGCCGAAGCCGTGCAGGACTGGCACGAACGGCGAGCCGGACTCGTCGAAGCCGCGATCATCGAACACCTGCCCGACGACGGTCACGGCGCGTTCCTCGTCTGGGGTGACCCAGCGCTCTACGACAGCACACTGCGCGTCATCGAACGTGTTCTCGACCGAGGCAACGTCGCGTTCGACTACCGCGTCATCCCCGGCATCACCGCCGTGCAGGCCCTCGCCGCGCAACATCGGCTGCCTCTCAACCGCATCGGCGAACCAGTGCACATCACCACCGGGCGCCGGCTCACCTCAGGACTCCCGGATGGCCTGGACAGCGCCGTGGTGATGCTCGATCCCGGACTGGCGTGTGCCGACCTCGACGACCCCGATCTGCATATCTACTGGGGCGCCTACCTCGGCACGCCGCAGGAGGAGCTGCGCTCCGGACGGGTCCGCGACGTCGCCGACGAGATCGCCAGAACCAAACAGGAACTTCGCCGGCAACACGGCTGGATCATGGACACCTACCTGATCCGACGCGAATCTCCGCCCTCCTCGGAGGGAAGAACGTGACAGTACCGCGTCAGGTGACGCCGGCCCCGCACAGCGGAACACCGCGCCAACCGCGAGCGCCGAAGTGCCGAGCAGGCGTGGAGTCGTGCCGTCGAGCCTTCGGTCAGCGTGTTCGCCCACGGCGTGAGTCCGGCACATCCCGCAGGTCAGCCGCGCGAGGCAGAGCCCCGGAGGGCATCCGCCGCCGTCCGTCGACCCACTCCCGACGCTCTCGCTCGATGCACATCACCTGCCCTGCACGCGGCACTGTCCCTCGGTGACGAGGTCATCGCCGTCAGCGTCCACCCGACGCCGAACAGAGCAGCACCTTCCGCACCCGGCTGACGACCCGATAACCACCCCTGGTCCGGGCGGTCTCGGGTGTCGTTGCGGCTGTCAGTCCGTCGCAGACCTGTCCGGCGACCGCACGGAGGGCTACGCTCGGGACACACAGCACCGCACCGCAGCCTCGCGCCTGGCCTGCCCGGCCTCGGCGTGGCGGATCGTGGTGCTTCCCGCTCCAGTCCTTGGCGGCGCACGCGCGTCGAGTCGTAGACGCGCCAAGGAGGTCATCGGTATGTCCGCACCGGCTCCGCCACCCTGCGTCCGGACTCGCTGGACGGGTGGCCGGCAACGTTGTCGGGAATTCTCCGTGCCGTGATCGCGTTTCGCTCGTAGTTGCCGCCAAAGTCCTAAGTGGACTGACAGCAGCGATGATGTCCTGCTCGGGACGCCTACGCCGAGGAGACACCGCTGTCCCGATGTCCACATCGGCCCGTTCACGGTCGCACTTCAGTTCCTGAGCAACGACAAGGGGTACTCAACCCATGCCTTCACCAGCACCGACGAAGTCAACGCCGCAGGCTACGCCACCCGCGCGGCGATCGCCGTCCAGCAGGCCGTGTGACGCGACCGGCTCCGGGCCGTGATCAACCTCGACGTGATCGGTCGGGCCACTGGCATCCTGGTGCGGCGATACCGCATCGCCGTGATGACGGCCCTCGACCGGCTGGCGCGTGCCTTCCGGCGCGACGGCCGCGCACCCGCCAACCTGGCCGGCCGGCTCGTCGACGGAGAGCCCGACGAAGCAGCCGGCCGCTGTCGGTCAGTTTCTCCGTCCTGCCTTCCGGCAGGGGAAGCGGCTGTCGGTCTGCATGTCACCCGCAACCGAGCCACGGCCGCCGTGGTGGTGGTGAGCGCCTGCGGGGAGGTGGATGCCCGCACCGCACCGGAACTCGCGGCAGCGCTGCGGGAAGCGTGCGTCACCACACCCGTGCCAGACTTGCTGGTGATCGATCTGACCGGAGTACGGTTCTTCTCCGCCGCTGGGCTGACCGTACTGCTCGCCACTCAGAACCATTGCCGTGAACGGCACATCGGTCTGCGGATCGTGGCTACCCATCGCAGCGTGCTACGCCCACTCCAGATCACCGGCCTGGACCGAGAGTTCGATCTCACTCCCTCGCTCCGGCAGGCAATTCACCCCCAGCGTGACGTGAGCGGGGTGGTTGGGTGGGGTCGCATCGCATGATCCAGACGAGTACCTGATCACGAGCGAGCGCCTGATCGCCGACCAGAGCGTGACCCGGTCCCGCTCCTCGGCGGACGGACGCCGCTTGGCGTGACAGGGTTTCCGACGCCGGCTACTTCGACTCGGGGGGCTCGTAGACATATGGCCGCGTCGTGGTCAGAAACTGGAAACCGCGTTTGACAAGGGTGGGTTCCGACGTTGGCAGGGCGTCGACGATCGCATGTGTCCGGTTTCGGTTCTGGGCTTCGCGAAGGCGGCCGGCCACCAGCGCCGTGAACAGGCCGCGCAGTCGGTAGGCCGGCTTCGTGCGACCGCCGGCGATCTCGGCGAACGGGCTGCCCGGCGTGAAATAGGTCCGGCCGCTGGCTGCGGGAACCCCGTCCGCGTAGGCGAGGTAGATGCTCAGCTCGTCGGGAGCGTCGCGCAGTGCGGCGGCCAGTTGTTCCCGTTCCGATTCGACGTTCTTGCGACCGACTTCGCGGGCGATGTCGGCGTAGTCCGCCAGTTCGGCCACATCGTGCACGCGGCGGATGTCGTACGGGGACACGCCGAAGGAGGCGATCGTCTCATCCGTGAGAGGCAGCGTCAGGACACGTTCCTCGTCATCGGGTTCGAATCCCGCTGCCACCAGCCGGTCCGGAAGTTCGGCGGGGACGTCGTGGCCGTAGGTCTTCCACTCCAGGGCATAGCCGGCCGCCGCAGCGCGGTCCTGCTCGGCACCGATCAGTGCATCGAGTTCCGCTGTCGGGCATTCCGTGAACACGATCCGGCATTCCGCACCGTCCGGCGACATTTCCCTTACCACGCGGCCATCCCGCGCCGGCTCGCCCAGTGTCCGGCGCAGGTCGTCGAGTCGGGTCAGCAACTCAGCTTGTTCGGTGTTGTTCACCGTTGGACCTGCTGAGCGCGGAGGATGTCGACTGTCGGGCGATTCTCGGTCATGGCGACAAGGATAGCGCGGAGTTTGGCCAGAAAAAGTTCGGCCCGACCCGGTGCGAAGATCTCGTCGTCGTAGGTCAGGACCAGATCCAGGTGATCCGGATAGTGCACGAAGGTGAACTGTAGGTCGGCCTCCTTGGCACGACGGGGCAACTCCCTCGGCTGGAAAATCCCGGTCGTCCTCGACGCGGACGGTTGGTCCATAGCCACCATCACGTCGAAACGTGGACTGCGTTCCGGGCCGCGCTGCCAGCCAAGATCCCGCATCGTCCACTCGTACGGGTATTCCTCGTGCTGAAATGCCAGCAGGATGTCCTGCTGGGCACGGCGCAGCAGCGTTGCCACCGCATCGCCTTGTTTCAGTTGGAAGCGCAACGGGACGGTGTTGATGTAGCAGCCGATCTGACCGGCCAGCTCCCCGGACCCGCGACCGCTGGTGTAGGTGCCGATGACGACGTCGTCCAGCGCGGTTTCGGCGAGCAGCAGCAGACCCACGGCGCACCGGGCGACGACGAACTCGGTGACCTCGTTCTCCCTGGCGAGCGCGGTGAATCGGGTGGTCAGCTCGTCCGGCAGGGTGCTGCGGACGCGCGTGCCGGACAGCGCGGTGACTGCCGGGCGTGGAAAGTCGGTGGGAATCGGGACCAGTGATGACGCGCCGGCGAGTTCACCGGCCCAGAACTCTCGGTGGGCCGCCCGGCGCTGCGGGGTCAGGCGCGCCTGCCGTGCCGCGGCGACCTCCTTGAACTGGAATGGCAACGGCGGCAGATCGGGCCGGGTACCGGCGCGCAGGCTGTCGTACAGCGCCTGCCAGTCCGCCATGAGCACCTGGGCGGACACGCCGTCGGCGATCAGCTGGTGCATGGCGACCAGCAGGTTCCACCGGTCCGGTCCGGTCCGCAGCAGGTCGGCCCGAACCAGCGGCTGGGTTTCCGGATCAAACGGCTCTCGGATGCGCCGCTCGACGAACAGGCTCAGCGCGTCGGCCGGTTCGGCGGACAGTTCGCGCACGTCGAACAGCAATGGCAGTTCGCCGGGCGCGTGCACGGTTTGCCCTGCCTCGCCCGCGATCGGGCCGTAGGTGGTGCGCAGGCTCTCGTGCCGTTCGGTGAGCAGCGCAAAGGCGTGTCGCAGGTGGCCGGGGTCGATGTCACCGGGCAGCTCGTAGAGGTCGTTGCGGTTGAACGCGGCCCGCTGGGTCGAGGTCCGCTCGATGTCCAGCGACATGTCCTGCGCCGGGGCGCAGTCGTATCGCCCGGGGCCACCGAGACCGGCGATCGGCTGGTCGGTGTCGGCAGCCGGTGCACGGGGCAGGGCGGCGGCGAGGCCGGCGATGGTCGGGGTGCTGAACAATGCGGCCAGGCCGGGGTCGGTGCCGAGATCCCGGCGCATCCGCGCCAGGATCTGCATCGCTCGCAGCGAGTCGCCCCCCAGCGCGAAGAACTGGTCGGTGACCCCGATCCCCTGCTGTCCCAGCACGTCCTGCCAGATCCTGACCAGCGCGTGCTCCGTTTCGGTGCGGGGCGAAACGGCATCGGGTCGCGGCGCGCGGGCGTCGTCGCGCTGCCGCAGCGCGTTGCGGTCCACCTTGCCGTTGGCGGTCAGTGGCAGACGCTCCAGCACAACGAACTCGGCGGGCACCATGTGTTCGGGCAGTTCGCGCAGCAGGTGCTGGCGGCACTGCTCGACGGTGCCCTCCGGTGCCAGCACGACGTAGCCGTGCAGTTGTGCGCCGCTGCCGGTACCTTTCACCACCACCGCCGCTGACCGGACCCCCTGACAGGCGTCCAGGCGCCGTTCGACCTCGCCGAGATCGATCCGGAAACCCCGCACCTTCACCTGGGTGTCGTTGCGGCCCAGGTATTCCAGCGTGCCGTCCGGTCGCCAGCGACCGCCGTCGCCGGTGCGGTACATCCGCCGTCCCGGCACGAACGGGTCGTCGAGGAACGCTTTCGCGGTCTGCTCCGGCGCGTTGAGATAGCCGCGGCCGACGCAGATGCCGGACACGAAGATCTCACCGCGTTCGCCGTGGGGCACCACCCGAAGGTGTTCGTCAAGCACGTAGAGGTAGGTGTTGGGGATGGGGCGGCCCAGCGGCACGGTGTCGGTGGACACCGGGTCGCGGATGATGTGGTGCGTGACGTCGTCGGAGGCTTCCGTCGGCCCGTAGGCGTTGACCACCGGCACCCCTGGGTAGGCGGCCAGCCAGCGGTTCACCTGCCGGGGTAGGCAGGCTTCGCCGGTGACCATCAGGTATTGCAGGGATTGCAGGGTGATCGGCCGGTCGACCTGCTGCCAGGCGTCCAGCATCACGTCAAGGTAGGAGGGAACGACCTCCAGCACGGTGACGTGCTCGCCCTGCAACCGATCGGCGAACCCGAGCGGGTCGAGCTGCGCGGGCTCGTCGACGATGACGGTCCGGCCGCCGAGGAACGGCGCGGCGAACATCTGCCACAGCGAGATGTCGAAACTGTTCGAGGCGTTCTGCACGACGACGCTGTGCTGGTCCAACCCCAGTTCGTCGATTTTGGCGTGCAGGTGGTTGAGCATCCCGAGGTGCTCGATCATGACGCCCTTCGGCACGCCCGTTGAACCGGAGGTGTAGATGACATACGCGACACCGGTCTCGTCGATCGGGCGGTCGAGGTCGCTTCCGTCGAGTTCCGCCGCGGCGTCGGCGCTCAGGTCGACAACCGCGCAGCGGTCCGGAATGTGCTCGCGCAGGTCGGGCCGGGCCTGTGCGGGGTCAACCGCGGCCAGCCGCACGCACGCGGATTCCAGCATCATCCGGATGAACGCCGGTGGATAGCCGGGGGCCACGGGAAGGTAGGCCGCGCCGCACTTCCACAGCGCGAGAATGCTCTGCACCATCAGCGGCGAGCGGTCCATCACCAGGGCGACCACATCGCCCTCGCGTACGCCGAGTTGTTCGGTGAAGTGCCGGGCGAGGCGGTTGGCGGTGCCGTTCACCTCGGCGTAGGTGCGCCGGGTGTCGCCGCTGGAGAGACAGATCCGATCCGGAGTCAGGCGGGCCTGGCGTTCGACTGCCTGGTGGATCTGGACGGAACGGTCGAAGTCCAGCTCGCGATGGCCCAGGGTGCGGACCCGGAGCTGTTCCGGCTCGGACAGCAACGGCAACCGGGCCAGTGGTTCGGCTGGCCGGTGCAGCACCGACTCGACCAGCGTCGCGAACGAGGTCCACAGCTCGTCCACGGTCTCGCCGTCGAACAGCCGGGTGTCGAAGCGAATGGCCGCCGCCAGGTCGGCGCCGTCCTCGGCGAGCATGATGTTCAACGGGATGATGCTGGTCCGCAGGGTCATCTCGACCGGCTCCACCCGCAGTTGCGGCCCGGCCATCGCGCTGGCCGGCGCCGTCCCGGCCGGCGCGAACTGCTCGAACTCGATGAGCACGTCGAACAGGTGCGGCGCGCGGATGGCACCCCGCAGGCGCAGTTGTTCCACGAGATTCTCGTACGGGAAGCCCTGGTGGCTCAGCGCCTCGACGAACGCGCGGCGCACGCCGGCGAACAACTCGTCGAAACCGTCGGCCTCGTCCACCCGCAACCGCAGCGGCACGGTCCGGACCAGCATACCGACCATGTCCTCCAGCGCCGCGTCGCCCCGACCGGCGACCGAGGTACCGAGCACGAGATCGGGCTGGTCGGTGAAACGGGACAGCAGCGCGGCAAACACGCTCAACACCGCGGTGAACCCGGTGCCGCCGTGGGTTTGCGCGTACTCCTTCAACCCGCTCCACAGGTGCGGCCCCAACGCGTAGGACCGGTACGCGCCGGCGAAGGCCGGGCCGCCGCCGCCCGACCGGACCGGCAGGTTCAACCGCGCCGGCACGGTGGCGAAGGTGTCCAGCCAGTACGCCGCGTCCTGCTCGCGGTGTTCCACCGCCCGCTGGGCCTCGCGGTACTGGTGGTCACGGTAGCTGACGGCGATCGGTGCCAGTCGGGGAGCCTGTCCCCTGGCGAAGGAGTTGTAGAGCTGACCGAGGTCACGCACGAGCAGCCCGAGCGACCAACCGTCGGCGACGATGTGGTGCGTACTCAGCGTCAGCAGGTGACTGTCCGAACCGGACGTCAGCAGTTGCGCCCGCAGCAGCGAACCCTCCCCCAGGTCGAACGGGCGGGCGGCGAAC
>CAJCJE010000451.1 GCA_903970565.1 Candidatus Melainabacteria bacterium
CGTCACCGAACACTGGTCCGAGGTGAACCAGCTTTTCCAGACCTGGGTTGGCCAACCCGGCCTGCGGGCCGGCCTGAAAACCTATCTCGGCGGTCTGAGCGGTGTCGAACTCACCGCGCTGGTCGGCCACTCGCGCGAGACGACCACCCACTTCGCCTGGTGTCTGCTTGCCGAGGGCGAGGACCCGTTCTCGGTGTGGCTGCACGAGTACAAACCACAGCACGACTGGCGGGAAGGATACGCGGACTCGGTACACAATCACCGATACCACTTCAGCACCAATATCATTTCCGGCGCGTACACCCATGAGCGCTTCAGCGCCCAGTTCGACGGGACCGGAAGCGGAATCAGTTCAGTGACTCTGCTGCACAGCACGGCATGTCCGGTCGGCAGCGGGGGTTTCCTGCTCGCCGACGAGTTCCACCGTATTCCCCGTGCCGAGGACGGCACCATGACGCTGCTGGTGAAATCGCGGGAGGTTCGGTCCTGGAGCATGTCCTACGATCCGACGACTCAGCACAGTTATCGGCACGTCCCGGTGGAGAACCGGATCGGTGACCTCGCCGATCGGCTCTAGCGCGGTGCCAGGGACGGTGCCGGGGACGGTGACAGAGGCGATGACAGGGACGGTGACGGCACGGCGGTAGCACATCCGCGCATACCCACGGAATGCGGCGAAGTTACCGGAAACACAACTGAAACAGCTTACGATCGCTGCTCACAATGGCTGAGTGCGACCGGAGGCTGTCATGCGCGAGAACAGTGTTGTCACCGAACCCCTGGCGGAAGCCCACCCGCTCCATGTCCTGTGTCCGACGTTCACGGTGACCCCGTCGGCGGTCGCCGAGGTCGCCCGGCAGGTGCGGGCGCTGTGTGAGGACGCTGCCGGGACGCTGCCCTTCCACGGCTGGCACCATGTGAGTTTCGTGCGGTCCAAGGGGGCCGTGTTCGCCCGGCACAACGGCGCCGACGTGGCCCTGGTGGAAACCGCCGCGCTCGTCCACGACGTGAACTACCTGGTGCGGCGCAACTCCCTGGCCGAGGACGGGCGTGAACTGCGGATGCGCATCCTGGCCACCGCGGGAGTGCCGATCGCGGTCGCCGAGCACATCGACGAGGTGGTCTGCGAGGCGGAGATGCGCACCCGGAACCGCGACATCTCCCCGGCCGCGCAGGCGTTGTCCGACGCGGACACGCTGTTCAAGGCGTTGCCGGTGACCCCGGTGATGCTGGCGCACCGGTATCTCGACGAGAACGGGGTGAGCCTGCGCGAACTGGCCACCAAGATCGTCGGCGAGCAGCGCGACGTGCATACGGAGGGCTACTACTTCTACAGCGACCAGGCCGCCGCGATGTACTCGCGGTGGGCGACGGCGAACCTGGAACTGTGGCAGTGCATCGTGGAGTCGCTCGACGACCCGTCGGTGGCCGAACTGCTCACCGCGGTCGCGTAACACTGCTGGCCCGGCCCGGCCACCAGGGCACCACCGCCGAGGTGGCGCGCTGGTAGTCGGCGTACTCGGGATAGCGGCCGCGGCTGATGCTCTCGGTGAAGATCGTCGAGCCGACGAACAGCAGCGTCAGCAGCAGCGCGCCGAGCACCGTCGGTTGGAGTACAGAGCCGGCCGCGACCGCGCCGAAGGCGAACACCACCCACCACTGCGCCTGTTCGAAGAAGAAGTTGGGATGCCGCGAGTAGCGGAACAGGCCCCGCTGCACGAACCGCTGCTCCGGCTCCCGACCGGCCGCCAGTTCGGCGCGCTTGTGCTGCTGGAACCGCCACTGCTGCTGGTCGGCGACGGTCTCGCCGAGCAGGAAGGCCAGGAAGGCCACCGCGCACAGCACGTCCGGCCATCCGAAGCGCGAGCGGTGCGCCAGCGCCGTGTCGGCGGGCAGCGCGATCAGCAGCAGGATCGCGTTCTGGTAGAACGTGATGAACAGCAGGTTGAACACCTGGAACTGCCAGGGCCGCATCCGGCCGCGCAGCACCGCCCACCGGTAGTCCTCCCCGCCGCGCGCGTAGCCGCCCTTGCGGGCGAAGTTGAACGTCAGCCGCAGGCCCCACAACGCGACCAGGCCGAACATCACGTCCAGCCGAGGGTCGGCGAAGGAGGCCGCGCCGGCGAAGATTCCGACGTAGACGACGGGGATGATCGACCAGATCCGGTCGACCCAGGAGTACTCCCTGCTGGTCACCGACAGCAGCAGCACGGCCAGACAGACACCGACGTAGATGGCGAGGCAGATCAGGAGCGGGTGCACACCCCGACCTTACGTGCCGGTAGTCAGACCGCCGAACAGGTCGTTGCCGTGCGTAGGATCACTGGTCATGACAGCTTCGGCAGGCCCTGACCAGGTCACCGACTCAGGACCCGGACGCACACCGGGTCGTGCACCGAACCCGGTGCCGAATCTGGCGCTGGGCCGGCGCCGGATCGACATCGTCCTCGCGGTCGTGTTCACCGCCTTCACCATCACGTCGATCATCAGCGACCTGCTGCCGACGGTCGGGGTCAACTTCTCGCACCCGACCGGGAACTTCTTCGTCGACTCGAACTACTGGTACGCCCACGACGCCGACCCGCTGTTCATGCACCCGCCGGACTGGATGCGGATCGTCACCGGCCTCTCGGCCTTCGGGTACATGCCGTTCTACCTCGTGCTGGTACCCGCGCTGCTGACCGGCCGGAACTGGATTCAGCTGCCGGCGGTGATCTACGCGACCATGATCGTCACGTTAACCGGCATCGTCGTGTTCGGCGTCGAGTTCTTCGGCGAGCCGGCGACCCGCACCCACAATCCGGTCAAGTTCCTGCTGTTCAACCTGCCCTACGTGCTGCTGCCGCTGATTCTGCTCATCAGGATGCGAAAACCACTCCCGTTCACCCGAAGGTTTTGAGAGGTGTAGTTATCATAACCAGAGTTATGATAACTACGTGACTGCGCTTGCTCTTCCTTGCCGTAGCTGGCGCAAAGCCTGTATCCGAAATAATCTCGTCGTATGCCGAGGATACAGATGATGGTGGCCAGTGGGAAGTTGCTGATAACCCGGAAGAGATCGCGTCACTTCTAGACAAACTGGGCATCGCCTACCAATTTTTTGATGGATATGCTGACGCTACACTGGTCATTGTCGGCCGCGATTCCACAAAAGTCGACCAATTTATGCATTCAAGGGATGAGGTTGAGCGTGGCCAGTTACTAGGTTTTCCTGAAACTGCCGTACAGGCATTCGTTGCTGACACGTTGCTGCCGGGGGAGAAGCAGGAACAAATCCTCCGTGACGAGAAGATTACTATGTTGCCGCCGCTTTCCCTATCCAAAGATCACTTTACGCAGGAATTGGCCGTTCTTCGCGTCTGGCAGCAACTGCTGGCAGGTTATGACTTAACCTAGCGCTAAGATCTGCCTCTTTATTGAACGTACACTGCTGCGGCTTGCTCGATTGCCGGTCATTTTCTCGCGACTCGTGAGCGTTATTCAAAACTCGACCATCCGGTCGCGTCTCCGCAGTTCAGGAACAATTTTCAAGATCGACAAGGTAGTTTTGAATAAGCCTCCGTGTAGCTTGTGTCGGAGCAGTCCCAGCACGGTCTGTATCATCGACCACTGATTCTTCCTACCCAACCACCTCCGGCCTCCTCCCCGTCTCCAAAAACTCCCGCAGCCCCTTCCGTACCACAGAAGTCGGTACCTCAGCGCTCGCCGGTACCTCCTGCACACTGCCCATATAGTCATACAGGACGAAGTCCTGACGGCTGGCATCGCCAGCCGTCCATCCGCCATCAGGTGCGAGGTAGGCAATGAACCCTCGCTCCTGCCCAAGACCCACGTGCATGACCGGCGAATCCTGTTGTCCTGCAATCGAGACTTCAATCATCGGCGGTGCCACGGCGCCCCTCCCGGCAGCCACCACCCGGTCGATGAACGTCTCCAGCTCCTCGGCTGTGTTCACCACAATTGCCGGGTCACCCTCATGAAAATCATCATCAGGTTCCTGGTCGTACCAAATCTCCAGCGCCATCACAGTGTCGCTCTTCCGTGAATGTCTTGCGGTACCCACCCGGCCCGTGCACCGTCAAAGCGTAGCCTTCCGGTAAGATGGCCGGCACCAAGGTGTCACAGCTGTATTGCCCCCGACAGGGTCGGTTATTGAGGACCACGCTCAATTCACGTCGTCCCTCCCGCACCATACGGGCAGCAAGCTTCTGCTCCACGTCGCTCACTGTGGTTGGCGCAAAGGGCAGCCGGATACCGCGCTCCTGCAAGATCCGCCACACTTCTGCCGAATCCTCGTCCCGGCCACTGACAATCGGCTGGGCCTGCCCGTGCTCGTCCACCCACGGCCATGCGTCTTCTTGCCCTCAAGGTTGGGCCTCGGCACCGTGGGCGGTAACTCTTCCAGCAGCTCGTTGGCCCATGCCCGCGACAACCGTGGCCCGTCTGGCAGCCGGCTTGGTGGTGGTTTGCGTACAGGGGCAGCAGCTGCGTTTGGTGGCGGTGAATCACCAGGTCCGGTGCCCCGCCTCGGGTAGCGATCCCTGCGCGAGTTGCTGTAGCTCCTGGCGGAAGCCGGCCAGAACGCCAATCCGTGCTTGGAGTTCACGCTGAAGCGCCAGCGCCTCCGGGAGCAGCCGCTCACTGACCGGTCCACCGACCTGTTGGAGGTACTGCATCACCACGCTGAGCTGCGGCTGAGCGCTGCTGAGTCGCCTTCGGGCTCGACGACGACAATCGTGAGCCGCTGCTGGCCATCGGCGAGGCCAGGTGGGGCGAGGTCATGGGCATCGGGCATCTCGACCGGCTCGCCCGAATCAGAGGACTGCTCACCGCGCGGGACAGATACGGCGCGGCCACCGCGAAACTGGCCTGCTTCGGCGCGGCCGGCTTCACCGACGAACTGCGCGAACGGGCGCGGCGGAATCCGGAGATCGTGCTGATCGGCGCCGCCGACCTCTACCCCTGAGAAATCCACTGTTCCCAAGGAATCCACGGGAATCCGAAATACTGGCGGACTAGAACGGCCAGCCGAAGACGGGCAGGTGCAGCACCGAGTCGACGGCCAGCGCGATGAACACCAGCATCAGATAGGTGTTGGACACGTGGAACAGGACCATCGGGTTGTTCTCCACGCCGCGCAGCACCGCGCGGTGCAGCCGGTGCGCGGTGATCAGGAACCAGCCGCCGAACAGGATCGCGAACGTGGCGTACACCCAGCCGGTCGCCGGGACGAGCAGCAGCGTGCAGGCCACCATCACCCAGGAGTAGATGATGATCTGCCGAGACACCTGCTGCGCGGTGGCGACCACCGGCAGCATCGGCACGCCAGCGGCCTTGTAGTCGTCGCGGAACTTGATGGCCAGCGCCCAGAAGTGCGGCGGGGTCCAGAAGAAGATCACCCCGAACATGACCAGCGCCGGCCAGGCGAGGCTGTCGGTGACCGCGGCCCAGCCGATGACCACCGGCATACAGCCGGCCGCGCCGCCCCAGACGATGTTCTGCGAGGTCCGTCGCTTGAGCACCATCGTGTAGACGAGGACGTAGAACAGGATCGCGGCGACCGCGAGGACGGCGGCGAGGAGGTTGGTGGTCGCCCACAGCATACCGAAGGACGCGACACCGAGGACGAGGCCGAAGATCAGCGCGCTGCGCGGCGGCACGGTGTGCCGGACCAGCGGGCGGGACCTGGTGCGCTTCATCACAGCGTCGATGTCCGCGTCGAACACGCAGTTCAGCGCGTTCGCGCTGGCCGCGGCCATCGTGCCGCCGACGAGGGTGGCCAGTACCAGCCACAGCGAGGGGAAGCCTCGAGCGGCCAGGCACATCGCCGGGATGGTGGTCACCAGCAGCAGCTCGATGACTCGTGGTTTGGTCAACGCGACATAGGCGCGCAGCACGTCCGTCGGTCGTCGGACCGGCGTTTCGGCGGTGCCGGTGACGTCCGCGGGTGCACTCACGCGATGTCCTTTCCAGCTCGGGAGCACCTCGGCGAACACCATCGGAACAGTCTGGAAAGACCGGTGGCGTCCTGCTGCCCGGCTCGAGCTGAGCCCTCGGTAAGTCGCAATCGTCCAGGTGGCGCGGGTGAGCGTCGAGCCGGGACATACTGCTTGGTCAGCATGATGTTAATCCGCGGCACCGGCCCCACCCGCTCGGGGTACCGCTGCCGGCCCGACGTGGCTACGACCACACGAAGCATCCCGCCTTGAGATCACACGGGGCCGACCGCAGGACTACGCTGGTCTGGACGAGGGAGAACCCGCGGGCTCCCCGCGCTGTTGCGTGTATCGGGATCGATCGAGACGCTCGCCGCAACACTGTCGTGAGGGGTCCGCATGACGCGAGAGTGGGAGCTGCGGTCCGTGTCTGATTCAGACGACCTCACCCGTCTTACCACCGCCATTGTGCCCGAGGACTGGACCGAGCTGGACAAGCGCGCGGTCGACACGGTCCGGGTCCTGGCGGCAGACGCGGTGCAGAAGGTGGGCAACGGTCATCCGGGCACTGCGATGAGCCTGGCGCCGACCGCCTATTCGCTGTTCCAACGAGTGCTGCGGCACGACCCGAGCGACCCGGACTGGGTCGGCCGGGACCGGTTCGTGCTCTCCTGTGGACACAGCAGCCTGACGCTGTACATCCAGCTGTTCCTGGCCGGCTACGGGCTGGAACTGGAGGACCTGAAGTCGCTGCGCACCTGGGGTTCGAAGACGCCGGGGCACCCTGAGCACGGGCACCTCGCCGGGGTCGAGATCACCACCGGTCCGCTCGGTCAGGGCTTGGCCTCCGCGGTCGGGATGGCGATGGCCGCCCGCCGCGAGCGCGGCCTGTTCGACCCGGACGCGCCGACCGGGCAGAGCCCGTTCGACCACCACGTCTACGTGATCGCCTCGGACGGTGACATCGAGGAGGGCGTCACCTCGGAGGCGTCCTCGATCGCCGGCACCCAGCAACTGGGCAACCTGGTGGTGATCTACGACCACAACCACATCTCCATCGAGGACGACACCAGGATCGCCCTGTCGGAGGACACCGGCGCCCGGTACGAGGCCTACGGCTGGCACGTGCAGTACGTCGAGGGCGGCGAGAACGTCACCGGCATCCTGGAGGCGATCGAGGCCGCGAAGGCGGTCACCGACAAGCCCTCGATCATCGTGCTGCACACCATCATCGGCTTCCCGGCGCCGACCAAGATGAACACCGGCAAGGCGCACGGCGCCGCGCTCGGCACCGACGAGGTGGCCGAGACCAAGAAGATTCTCGGCTTCGACCCGGAGAAGTCCTTCCAGGTGTCCGACGAGGTGCTCGCACACACCCGCGAGGTCGTCTCGCGCGGCAAGCAGGAGCACGCGGCCTGGCAGGACTCGTTCGACAAGTGGGCGGCGAACAACGCCGAGCGCAAGGCGCTGTTCGACCGGCTGGCCAAGCACGAGCTGCCGCCGAGCTGGGCGGACAACCTGCCGCACTGGGACACCGACCCCAAGGGCATCGCCACCCGCAAGGCATCCAGCGAGGTGCTTTCCTCCCTGGCCGACGTGCTGCCCGAGCTGTGGGGCGGTTCGGCCGACCTCGCCGAGAGCAACAACACCACGATGAAGGGCGCGGACTCCTTCGGTCCGACCTCCATCGCGACCAAGGAGTGGAACGCCCAGCCCTACGGGCGGACGCTGCACTTCGGCATCCGCGAGCACGCGATGGGCTCGATCCTCAGCGGCATCGCGCTGCACGGCCCGACCCGCCCCTACGGCGGCACGTTCCTGGTCTTCAGCGACTACATGCGCGGCGCGGTTCGCCTTGCCTCGCTGATGAAGCTGCCGGTGACCTACGTGTGGACGCACGACTCGATCGGTCTCGGCGAGGACGGTCCGACGCACCAGCCGATCGAACACCTCGCCGCGTTGCGCGCCATCCCGAACCTGGCGATCGTGCGACCCGGCGACGCCAACGAGACCGCAGCCGCGTGGAAGGCGACCCTGGAGGGCAGCGGGCCGGTCGGCCTCGCGCTGACCAGGCAGAACCTGCCGGTGCTGGAGGGGACCACCGCCGAGGGCGTCGCCAAGGGCGGCTATGTATTGGCCGACGCGGAATCGGGTACGCCCGACGTTGTGCTGATCGGCACCGGCTCGGAGCTACAGATCGCGGTCGACGCGCGCAACGCGCTCGCCGAGGAGGGCATCTCGGCCCGGGTGGTGTCCATGCCGTGCGTCGAGTGGTTCGAGGCGCAGGGTCAGTCCTATCAGGACACCGTGATCCCGCCGACGGTACGCGCGCGGGTCACCGTCGAGGCCGGCATCGCCCAGCCGTGGTACCGCTACCTCGGCAGCGCGGGCGAGCCCGTGTCCATCGAGCACTTTGGTGCCTCGGCCGACTACCAGACGCTGTTCCAGGAGTTCGGTTTCACCACCCAGCACGTGGTCGAGGCGGCCCGCCGTTCGATCGAGCGCGCCAAGAACCAGGGCTGAGACGCCAGCCAACGCCCGCGCGGCCGGAACTCCGGCCGCGCGGGCCAGTACCGTCAGACAGGAGCAAGCAACGTGACCACCACCGATCGATTGGCGCAGTTGAGCGCCGCCGGCGTGTCGATCTGGCTGGACGATCTGTCCAGGGAACGACTGAACTCCGGCAACCTCGCCGAGCTGATCCGCGACAAGCACGTGGTCGGCGTGACCACGAACCCGACGATCTTCGCCAGCGCGCTGACCCACGGCGAGGCCTACGACGAGCAGGTCCGCGAACTGGCCGCGCGGGGCGCCTCGCTGGACGCGGCGGTCCGCGAGATCACCACCACCGACGTGCGCAACGCCTGCGAGGTGTTCCGGGCGACCTGGGAAGCCTCCAACCACGTCGACGGCCGGGTGTCCATCGAGGTCGATCCTCGGCTGGCACACGACACCGAGAAGACCATCGCCGAGGCGCGGGAGCTGTGGAAGACCATTGACCGGCCGAACCTGCTGGTCAAGATCCCGGCCACCAGGGAAGGCGTGCCGGCCATCGCGAAGGTGATCGGCGAGGGCATCAGCGTGAACGTGACGCTGATCTTCTCGGTGCAGCGCTACCGCGAGGTGATGGACGCCTACCTCGAAGGCCTGGAACTGGCCAGGGCCAACGGCCACGACCTGTCGACCATCGCCTCGGTCGCCTCCTTCTTCGTGTCCCGAGTGGACAGCGAGGTGGACAAGCGGATCGACGCGCTGGGTACCGCCGAGTCCAATGCCCTGCGCGGCGAGGCGGCCATCGCCAACGCCCGGCTGGCCTATTCGGCCTTCGAGGAGGTCTTCGCCGGCGAGCGCTGGTCGGCGCTGACCGCCGTCGGCGCGGTCGCGCAGCGTCCGCTGTGGGCCTCCACCGGGGTGAAGGACCCGGCCTATTCGGACACTCGCTACGTCGACCAGCTGGTCACCGAGGACGTGGTGAACACCATGCCGGAGAAGACCCTGGACGCGGTCGCCGACCACGGTGAGATCACCGGGGACACCGTGCGCGGCACCGGCGAGGCGGCGCAGGAGCTGTTCGACGCGCTGGCCGATACCGGGATCGACATCGACGACGTGTACCAGGTCCTCGAGGACGAGGGCGTCGAGAAGTTCGACAAGTCCTGGACCGAACTGCTGGAGTCGGTGCGGGACCAACTCGCCAAGGCGAAGGGCTGATTGTCAACAATGGCAGAGAACGTAGCGGTCCGGGTAGTCGAGCAGAAGCTGGCCGAGGAGGCCGCCACTCTCGCCGCCCGGTTGGCCGATGAGCAGGTGGCCAGCAAGATGACCGCGCAGGACCCCTCGCTGTGGGGACCGGACGCGGAGCACGAGGCGTCCATCCGGCTGTCCTGGACGACGCTGTCGGCGAGTTCCCGTCCGCTGGTGGGCGAGATCGAGGCGCTGCGCGGTGAACTGCACGCCGAGGGCGTCGACCGGGTCGTACTGGCCGGGATGGGCGGTTCCTCGCTGGCACCCGAGGTGATCACCGGCACCGCCGGTGTTCCGCTGGTCGTACTGGACACCACCGACGCCGCCCAGGTCGCCGACGCGCTCGCCGGTGACCTGCGGCGCACCGTGCTGGTGGTCTCGTCGAAGTCGGGCGGCACGCTGGAGACCGACAGCCACCGGCGGATCTTCACCAGGGCCTTCACCGAGGCCGGGATCGACGCGGCCTCCCGGATCGTCGTGGTCACCGACCCCGGCTCGCCGCTGGAGAAGCTGAGCACCGAGGCGGGCTACCGCAAGGTGTTCCTGGCCGACCCGCACGTCGGTGGCCGGTACTCGGCGCTGACCGCGTTCGGCCTGGTGCCGGCCGGCCTGGCCGGGGTCGACATCGCCGCGCTGCTGGCCGACGCCGCGCAGGCGGCCACCGTGCTGTCGGCCGACGACGCCGACAACCCCGGCCTGGTGCTCGGCGCGGCGCTGGGTGCCGCGCACGGGCACGGCGCGGAAAAGGTGGTGCTGGCCGATTCCGGTTCCGGCATCAAGGGTTTCGCCGACTGGGCCGAGCAGCTGATCGCGGAGTCGACCGGCAAGAACGGCACCGGCCTGCTGCCGGTCGCGGTCGAGGGCATCGACGCGCCCGGCTTCGTCGACGCCGGCACCGACGCGACCCCGGTCGCGATCGGCCCGGTCGACGGCGCCGCGAAGATCAGCACCACCGGTTCGCTCGGCGGGCAGATGCTGTTGTGGGAGTACGCGACCGCGGTCGCCGGCCGCCTGCTCGGCATCAACCCGTTCGACCAGCCCGACGTGGAGGCCGCGAAGGCCGCCACGCGGTCGCTGCTGGACAAGCCGTCGGACTCCGGGGGCACCGACACCCCGGCCGCCGTGGACGGCGGGATCGAGATCCACCCGTCCGAAGGCTGGTTCCCGTCCGATGTGGACACCGTGGCCGGTGCGGTCAACGCGCTGCTGGCCGCCGCGCCGGAATTCGGCTACCTGGCCGTGCAGGCCTACCTCGACCGGCTGGACGACGCCTCCGCCGCGCTGCTGCGGCCGGAGCTGGCAAGGCGCGGTGGGCTACAGACCACCTTCGGCTGGGGGCCCCGGTTCCTGCACTCGACCGGCCAGTACCACAAGGGCGGTCACCAGAACGGCGTCTTCCTCCAGATCACCGGCGTGGTCACCGAGGACATGACGGTGCCGGACCGGGAGTACACGCTAGGCTCCCTGCAACATGCGCAGGCACTCGGCGACGGCCAGGTGCTCGCCCAGCACGGTCGTCCGGTGCTGCGGCTGCACCTCACCGACCGCGTCGCCGGCCTGGCCGCACTGGTGAGTGCTCTCGCGGAGGTGTCACGGTGACCCGGTCTCTACCCCGAACGTACGCCAACCCGCTCCGCGACGAACGGGACAAGCGGCTGCCCAGGATCGCCGGCCCGTGTGGCGTGGTGATCTTCGGCGTGACCGGGGACCTGTCCCGCAAGAAGCTGATGCCGGCGATCTACGACCTGGCCAACCGGGGCCTGTTGCCGCCCGGTTTCGCGCTGACCGGTTTCGCCCGGCGCGACTGGGCCGACGAGGACTTCGGCGACATCGTCTACAAGGCGGTCAAGGAACACGCCAGGACGCCGTTCCGCCAGGAGGTCTGGGACCAGCTCGCCGAGGGCATCCGGTTCGTGCCGGGCAGCTTCGACGACGACGCGGCCTTCGACTCGCTCGCGGCCACCGTCGCCGACCTGGACCGGGTCCGGGGCACCGGCGGCAACCACGCCTTCTACCTGTCCATCCCGCCGGGCGCGTTCCCGGTGGTACTCAAGCAGCTGTCCCGCTCCGGACTGTCCGCACAGGACGGTGACCAGTGGCGCCGGGTGGTCATCGAGAAGCCCTTCGGTCACGACCTGACCTCGGCCAAGCACCTCAACGGGATCGTGAACGAGGTCTTCCCCGAGGAGTCGGTGTTCCGCATCGACCACTACCTCGGCAAGGAGACGGTGCAGAACCTGTTGGCACTGCGCTTCGCCAACCAGCTGTTCGAGCCGATCTGGAACGCCAACTACGTCGACCACGTGCAGATCACGATGGCCGAGGACATCGGTCTCGGTGGTCGCGCCGGCTACTACGACGGGATCGGCGCGGCCCGCGACGTCATCCAGAACCACCTGCTCCAGCTGATGGCGCTCACCGCGATGGAGGAGCCGCTGTCCTTCAACCCGCACGACCTGCGGGCGGAGAAGATCAAGGTGCTCTCGGCGGCGACGCCGGCCGGTCCGTTCAACGAGACCACCGCGCGCGGCCAGTACGTCGGTGGCTGGCAGGGCGGACAGAAGGTGCCCGGTCTGGTCCAGGAGGGTGGCTTCCGCAAGGACTCCACCACCGA
>CAJCJE010000452.1 GCA_903970565.1 Candidatus Melainabacteria bacterium
CGGTCTCGGTGCAGGCCGCGCGCACCGCCGCGTCCAGCCCCATCCGCCGGATGACCTCCTTGGCCACCCCGCGCGCGTCCACTGCCTGCCCGCCGGGACGCAGCTCGGGGGCCCGCTCCACCACGGTCACCTCGGCCCCCCGCCGGCGCAACCAGTGGGCCAGCGCCGGCCCCGCGATACTCGCCCCTGCCACCAACACCCTGGTACCGCTCACTGCGCCCCCTGCTCGCCCGCTCAGACCTCGGTCCGGATTGTACGGTGGTCAGCGACCTACCTTGGATGGCGCCAGCCTGGACCAGATTCCCGATCATGCTGCCAGCCACGTGGTTGCTCGTGCCACCGCGTGGCGGCTGGGCCGGGCGGTGACGCGGTCCGACAACGAACCTGATGGCAGCAGCAGAACGCACCGCGCCGAGAAACGTCCGTTGTTCGGCAAAGACGGATGTTCGCCAACGCGCGGACCAAGGTGGTCTGGGTCTGCTCCCAGAAGTACGAAGAGCACGTCTGCTCCCGAACCTGACGGCTACCTCCCGACGACCAGAACGACGATCCCAGCTCGGCCAACTCCAGCGATCCGCCGCTTCCGGGGTCCGGATCTTCGGGCTGTTCCAGCCCAGGGTCTGCTTGAGCAACCGGAAGGTGTGCTCGATGTCGAAGCACGGCCGTTGGTGCCGGGAGGTCTCGGGGATGCCGACAGCCGGAGTACCCGGTCGCTGCGCAGTCGTCCCAGCAGAATCACGGACAGGTCGGCCAGGATGAACGCCAACCGGGTGACGTCATAGCCGGCGTCGGCCACGATCAGGATCTCCGGTTCGCCCACCGTCCAGTGACCTGCGGTGATCAACCGGTCCACGACCGAGCGCAACTGGGTGGCGGTGACCGCGGTGGCGTCGTCCGCCGGCTCCAACCGCACACTGGTCATCGAAGCCCTTGGTTGTGATCTTCCTTCTGTCGCAAGAAGAATGATCAACCAAGGGCACTTCTTCGGCAGACGCCCCCAGGTCTGGTGAGGACGGCCTACATTGTCCTCACCAGACCTGGGTCAGTTCAGAATGGCAATGATGTGGCGGCGGAGCGCGATGGCATCACCCGCCTTCGTGCCGGGTAATGCCGGGCTGAGTCAGGCGTCGATCTGCTGGGGTCGCTCGTGGCCGACCGCGGTGATCTGGATCTTGCGGGGCTTGGACTTCTCCGCCACCGGGATGCGCAGGGTGAGCACACCGGCCTCGTAGTGGGCGTCGATGCGCTCGGCGTCGAGAGTGTCGCCGAGAAAAAGTTGGCGTGAGAACACGCCCAGAGGACGCTCGGAGATCACCGTCTGCACGTCGTCGCCGGTCTCGACCGGGCGGCGTTCGGCCCGCACGGTCAGCACGTTGCGTTCGACCTGCAAGTCGAGCGATTCCGGTGCCATGCCGGGCAGGTCGAAGTGCACCACGAACTGGTCGCCGAGCCGGTAGGCGTCCAGCGGCATCGTCGCCGGCTTCGACCACGTTCCCGCGCCACTGCCGAGGAAGTGCTGGCTCAGGCGGTCCAGGTCACGGAAGGGGTCGGTGCGCATCAACATGGGATTCCACCTCCAGGTAGTTCGACGGTCTGTTAACACGCACTACTGTTGTAGCATGTCATCCAAACGATGACAACAACGACGTCATCAATGTGACGACCACAACAGCGGGTCGCAGACACTGAGTGACAGCGAAGCAAGACAACACCTTGCGGTGAGCGGCCGATCTGGTCCGCGAGGGTGTCAGCCCTCACCGCTCTGATCACGACGACATGGTGCCCGCCCCGGACTGTGCCACCAGTTCGCAGCTTGCTGCCCAGAGTTGGTCCCGCAGGACGCGGTCGTAGGACACCGGCTGCTCAGCCAGTCGGTAACCACACCTCAACGCGGCCAACTTCGACCGGCCGTAGGCGAGCATCGGGGCGAAGTCCTGCTCGCTACCCAGGTCGTCCGGGCTGATCCTCGCCGGTCTCGGCCGGCGACGTAGCTTCAGCCCGCGCGTGTCGGACATGGTCTCCGACACTACGGTGACCACGCGGGACGGTGCGCCCGCGAGCAGCGCCGGCCGCAGCAGGGTGTTGCGCAGGAACCCGGCGAGATGGTTGACCGCCAGGTGCATCTCGATCCCGTCGGGGCTGAGCTGGCGGCGGCGGAAATGGGCGCCTGCGTTGTTGATCAACACGTGGAGCGCGCCGTGACGGGCCAGGAACTCTCCCGCGACCCGGCGGACGTCGGCCTGGCGGCCCAGATCACCCACCAACACCTCGATCCGCCCGGTACCGGGCGCATCACCCACTTCCTCGTCGATCATCTTGTGCAGGTCAGCCCCACCGCGGGTGCCGCGAGTGACCACGACCACCGTGGCGCCGGCCCGGGCGAGTTCGGTGGCGATCACTCGGCCCATACCGCCGGTCGCCCCCGGTCTCCAGGCAGACCGCGCCGGTCATCGCGTCCCGCCCCGGCTCGTCACCACCTCTGCTGTCGGGCCGGTGCCGATGCCGCTCATGCCGTGATCCGAGGGAGGCGACCGATCGTGGGTCTCACGGGCGTCGTAGACGCTGACCACGACCAGCCGTCTCACCTCGGTGTGCCGCATCGCCGCCACGATCGCGGTCACGCCGTCGGTGCACACGCTCACCGCGCCCTTCTTCCGCGTACCCAGCGCGCTGATCACCGCGGACTGGCCGCGCACCGTGTCGCCGAGTGCGTTGGGTCGGGTCACGTCGGCCATCACTACTCGAATCCGATCCGAGCCTGCGCGGCGCACCACCGCAGTCACGTCATGGCCGGCATACGCGGCATACGCCACCACCTGCCGACCCGTGTCACCGATGGCACCGAACACCGCGATCTTCATTCCATCAATCCTTCCCACCAAACTATGAGACATTTTGTCTCAGTGTTGTGGACTGTGGCACACTCGCTTCTATGAGGCAAGGTGTCGCAGAAACGCGGGAATCGGTGCAGGACGATCCGCGCTGGGCCCGCAGTCGGGCCGCCATTCTCAAAGCGGCAGCGACCCTGCTACGCCAGGAAGGGCCCTCCGCAGTGACCCACCAGCGGCTCGCGAAGCAGGCTGGAGTGGCTCGGGCCACGGTCTACCGGCACTGGCCACGCACCGAAGCACTCCTGCTACAGGTCATGGCGGCCGAAGGATTTCCATTCTTCCAACACCCCACGATCCCGATCCGGGCCTGGCTGCATACGCGCCTGCGCGAGTTGGCTGACGACTTGGCCCAACCCGCCGTGCAGGCCACGACCCTGACCCTCATGCACGGCGCGCTGTGGGACCGCGACATCGCCGCACAGCGCGACCAGCTCGTCGGCGTTCTCACCGAACGTGTCGCCGCCGCATTGGACGTGGCCCACGACGCCGGCGAGATGCCCCAGCCACCCGACCCGGCCGACGCTGTCGCCGCACTGGTGGGCCCGCTGCTCTACCGCACCGCACTACAAGCCGGCGCTGTATCTGACACCCTGATCGAGACCCTGGTCGAGCAGGTCATGACAGGCCGGGCAGCGAGCGTTCCCCTCGACCGGGCTCTGCAACAGCGCTCGGTCCAGCCCTCTGCGCCGTAGATCCCGAAATACGGCCGACTGCATTACGAAGCTCATGGCGGCACGGGAGCTTAGCGTGGCCGTACCCCAGGTAACGCCCGAGTTTGCTTTCCGGTGAGCAGTCCGTCTGGTCCGCGAGGGTGCTGATACTTCCCAACCGGCATCGGCAAGCAGGTTCGCGGCGACGAGCCCGTTCGGACCGGCGCCGATGACAATCGCGTCGACGGTCTGGTCGGTCGAGGTCACCGGCTCGTCCCCTCATCCCCGTGAGAGTCGCCGCCGTGCCAGTCGTCGCCATGCGAACGGCTGCCGTAGGCCACGTGCGCGCGGCGGCCGACGGGGAGACGGCGAGGCG
>CAJCJE010000453.1 GCA_903970565.1 Candidatus Melainabacteria bacterium
GATGCCGTCCACCGCCAGCAGCAGGGTGAAGCCCGCCGCGCCGAGGACGAAACTGAACCAGGGCAGCAGGTTGTCGTCGAGCGAGGCCGGGACCGCGTAGACGCACAGCAGCACCAGGCCGGCCGCCGCCGGCACCCCGGCCGTCGCGGCAAGGCCGTCCACCGCCAGCGCGACCATGCCGATCGAGAGCACCACCAGGCACAGGATCGGCGCGTCCGCCTGCACCGGCGGTACCCCGCCCTGAACCTCCGCCACGGACTGGCTCAGTACGGTGCCGAGCTGGCCGAACGCGGCCGGGCCGGGGAGCACCCCGAGCACCGCGGACTGGGTGAACAAGGTGACCACCAGGCACAACAGCACCACGGCCTGGCCGATCGGGATCAGCGGCTGCGGTACCCGCAGCGCGCGCAGACCGAGCCCGGTCGCCACCACCACCAGCACGGTGACGAGCACATAGGCCAGCCAGGACCCGCCACCGACGACCCCGCTCAGCGCGGTGGACGAGCAGACCACCGCGACCGCGCCGGCCAGTGAAATGGCCAGCAGCGGTCCCCGGCCCGTTCCGGCCGTTGCCGTCGCGGTCACCGGCGTTGCTCCGCGCTCACTGGAAACCTCCGGTCAGGGACCGGCCACGCACCGAACCGATCCGGCACAGATCCGTCCACACCGTGTTCATGGGCTCCTCCGGGCGGGCGATCACCACACCCCAACCGGCGTCGCGCAGCAGACCGGCGGCCTCGGCCGGATCACGCGGATGCTCCCCGGTGGACCAGCGGTCGACATCCAGCAGCACGGCCAGACTGCGCGGCCGGCGAATCCGTGCCCTGGCCAGCTCCGCCGCCGAGGTCGCGTCGAGCGCGCCGAACACCGCGATCAGCTCGTAACCGCTGCCCAGATCGCCGGCCACGGCCAGGTCCCGCCGCGAACTCACCTGCAACGCGGCCAGACCGTCCAGCACCACGTTGTCGCTGTGCCCGGTGTCATGGTGCTCGCCGGCGATGGTCTGCGCGTCCTCGGTGATCAGCCGGACCTGGTGCCCTCGGTGGTGCAGGTGCGTGCACACGCTCGCGCAGAAGGACACCGCCCATTCCAGGCTGCTCGCCGGCCCGGTGCCCCGGTGCGCCTGCTCGCGCCGGTCCAGCAGCACCGTGATGCCGCCGCGCCAGGGCCGCTCCTCCACCCGCACCATCAACTCGTCCCGGCGCGCGGTCGAGCGCCAGTGCACCCGGCGCAGGTCATCGCCCTGCCGGTACTGCCGGACCACGGCGTCGTCCTCGCCCTGCCCGGACCGCAACCGGATCGACCCGTCGTCGCCGGTGCCCTGGCCGGAGCCACCGGGCAACCCGGTCAGCCGCACCGTTCTGGGCACCACCACGACCCGGCTGCGCGCGGCCAGCTCCCGTTCGAACTCGGCCAACCCGAAGGGGTCGGTCACCCGGCCGCGCAGCGGCCCCACGCTGTGAATCCCGCGCACGGTCGGCCGCAGCTGGTAGCCCAGCCGTACCGCGGTCCGCCTGCGCAGCCGTTCGATCACGAACCGGGGGCGTCCGCCGAGCGTGTAGGGCACCCCGTCCTCCAGCAGCAGGCCGCCGGAGGGGATTCGGCCGGTCGCGCTGATCTCCAGCACCACCTCGGTCCGCTCACCGGCCGGCACCCTCGGCGTCACGATCGTGCGCCGCGCGGACAGGCCCACCCGCGCGGTCGCGGCCAGCGCCGCGCCCAGCAGCGGCAGGGCCACCACGAACGTCGCGACCCGTAACAGGTCCCGCTCGTTGAGGATCGCCGAACACAGTGCCGCCGCGAGTCCCGCGGCCAGCAGACAGCGGCCCCTGGTGGTCAGCCCGGCCAAGGCTCCGCGCATCAGAACCTCTCACCGACCTCGTGGTGACGACCGCCGTGCGGCGGTCCTCACCGTTGACTCGTGTTCCGTCGGCCACCCTGGTCGGCCCGGTCGGCCCCGTGTGGCACCGGCACCGGAACCCGCTGCACCAGGGCCCGGACCAGGTCGGTCGATGATCGCCGCGCCGCCTGCGCCTCCGAGGAGAGCACCAGCCGGTGTGCCAGCACCGGCACGGCCACCGCGTGGATGTCGTCGGGCACCACGAAGTCGCGGCCGCTCAGCGCCGCCTGCGCGCGGGCCGCGCGGACCAGGTGCAGGGTGGAGCGGGGAGAGGCGCCCAGTCGCAGTTCGGGCAGCCGGCGGCTCGCCGAGACCAGGTCGACGGCGTAGCGGCTGATCTCCGGCGCCAGGTGCACCCGGCGCACCGTGGCGACCAGGCCCTGCACCTGTGCCGCGCTGGACACCGGCTGCAACAGCGAGAGCGGGTCGGCGCCGGCGTGCTCGTCCACCATTGCCAGCTCGGCCTGCGGATCGGGGTAGCCGATCGAGACGCGCGCGGTGAACCGGTCGCGCTGCGCCTCGGGCAGCGGGTAGGTGCCTTCCATCTCGATCGGGTTCTGGGTGGCGATCACCATGAACGGCGAATCGAGCGGGTAGCCGACGCCGTCGACGGTGACGTGCCGCTCCTCCATACATTCCAGCAGCGCGGACTGCGTCTTCGGGGAGGCCCGGTTGATCTCGTCGCCGACCACGATGTTCGCGAACACCGGTCCCGGCCGGAACTCGAAGTCCATCGTCTGCCGGTTGTAGATGGACACCCCGGTGATGTCGCTGGGCAGCAGGTCCGGGGTGAACTGGATGCGGCTGCCGGTGCAGTCGATGGACCGCGCCAGCGCCTTGGCCAGCGAGGTCTTGCCCACCCCCGGCACGTCCTCGACCAGCAGATGTCCCTCGGCCAGCAGGGTGACCAGCGCGATGCGCACCACCTCGGGCTTGCCGACCAGCACCCGTTCGATGTTGGCGCTGATCCGCTGCGCGGTGCTCAGTACCTCGGCGAGGGCGACGTCGAGCCTCGGCACGGCGTTGGCGCCGGCCGGTTCGGGCGAGTGCTCCGGCGAGCCCCGGTCGGGAGCCTGGTCCCAGCGGGCAGCGGGTTGACTGGTCGAGGTCAATCGACCCTCCTGACTGTTCTTCTCGGCCGCCGCCGCGAACGGCCGCCCTGGGTTCTACGCCGGCGACGGGCGGTGGGATTGGTCCGAGGCGCGCCCGATCCCGGAAATCCTGGCCCGCCGGCGCCGAAGGAGACGGTAGTGACTGTAGTAAGGACAGCCTGCCATGAAGACCGTTCG
>CAJCJE010000454.1 GCA_903970565.1 Candidatus Melainabacteria bacterium
AGCTTCCCTCACCCCGACCGGTCTGGCCGGCTTCACCAACATGACGGCGATGTCGTCCACCGGGATCTCTCGGCCGTTCGACATCAACCGGGACGGGTTCGTCATCGGTGAAGGCGGCGCCGTCCTGGTCTTGGAAGAGATGGGCCGGGCCCGGGCCCGGGGCGCCCACATCTACGCCGAGATCGCCGGGTACGCGACCCGGAGCAACGCGTACCACATGACCGGGCTGCGTCCGGACGGCGCCGAGATGGCCGAAGCGATTCGGGCGGCGCTCGCCCAGGCACGGATGGACGGCACGGCTATCGACTACATCAACGCGCACGGGTCAGGCACCCCGCAGAACGACCGGCACGAGACCGCCGCCTTCAAGCTCAGCCTCAACGAACACGCGTACCGGACCCCGGTGAGTTCGATCAAGTCGATGGTGGGGCACTCGCTCGGCGCTATCGGCTCGATCGAGATCGCCGCGTCGGCACTGGCTATGGAGAATTCGCTGGTCCCGCCGACAGCGAATCTGACCACCCCGGATCCGCAGTGCGACCTCGACTACGTACCCGGGACGGCACGGGAACGGCGGATCGACACCGTGCTGACGGTGGGCAGCGGGTTCGGCGGCTTCCAGAGCGCTATGGTGCTCACCCGGCCCGACCGGAGCGGGCGCTGATGGCCGGGGCGGTCGTCACCGGGCTCGGCATCGCCTCGCCCAACGGGCTCGGAACCGCCGACTACTGGGCCGCGACGCGCGCCGGTCGCAGCGGCATCGGCCCGGTCACCCACTTCGACCCAGCGCAGTACCCGGTGCGCCTCGCCGGGGAGGTGAAGAACTTCGACGCGACTGGTCACCTGTCGAGCCGCCTGCTCACCCAGACCGACCGGATGACCCAGATGGCACTCGTGGCCGCGGACTGGGCCCTCGCCGATGCTGGGCTGAAACCCGGCGACCTGCCACCGGCCGAGATGGGCGTGATTACGGCGAGCGCGTCCGGCGGCTTCCAATTCGGCCAAAGCCAGTTGCAGAATCTGTGGAGCCAGGGCGGTCGCTATGTCAGCGCGTACCAGTCGTTTGCCTGGTTCTATGCGGTCAACAGCGGACAGATCTCGATCCGACACAACATGCGCGGCGCCAGCGGGGTCGTGGTCAGCGAACAGGCCGGCGGCCTCGACGCACTCGCCCAGTCACGGCGCCAGCTGCGCGGCGGTATGCGGCTGATCATCTCCGGAGCGATGGACGCGTCGATCTGCGCCTGGGGCTGGGTCGCCCAGATGAGCAGCGGGCGACTCAGCAGCGGCGTCGAGCCGGACCGCGCCTACCTGCCGTTCGACGAGAACGCGGCCGGCCATGTGCCCGGCGAGGGTGGTGCGATCCTCGTCGTCGAGGACGCCGAGTCAGCCGCGATCCGCGGCGCGGCGAGCTACGGGGAACTTGCCGGATTCGCGTCGACCCTCGACCCCCGCACCGGCGACCGCGACGGATCCGCGTTGCGGCGCGCCATCGACGACGCGATCATCGACGCCGGCGTGCATCCGGCGGAGATCGACGTCGTGTTCGCCGACGCGGCCGCCGTCCCGTGCCTGGACCGCGCCGAGGCTGCGGCGATAACGGCGGTCTTCGGCGCCGGTGGTGTGCCGGTCGTCGTCCCGAAGACGATGACCGGGCGGCTCTACTCCGGTGCGGCCGCGCTCGATGTCGCCACGGCCCTGCTCGCCATCAGGGACGGTGTCCTGCCGGCCGCCGTCAACGTCCGGCCGGCACCGCAGTACGACCTCGACCTCGTCGTCGATCAACCCCGCCATGTACCGGTACGCACCGCGCTCGTTGTCGCCCGCGGATATGGCGGCTTCAACTCCGTGGCCGTGGTGCGCGGGCCGTCCGAACGACGCGTACACCAGGAGGCAGTCGCATGACCACCCGCACCTTCACCATCGATGACCTTCGCCGGATTCTGCTGGCCGGCGCCGGCGCAGACGAGCACGTCGACCTCGGTGCCGACATCGAGCACCTCCGTTTCGCCGATCTCGGCTACGACTCCCTGGCTCTGCTGGAGACCAGCGGCCGCATCGAGCGGGAGTTCGACGTGAAGCTGACCGAGGACCTCACTGAGTCCGACACGCCACATGCGCTGGTGGCCCTCGTCAACAAGGAACTCGACCGGGCCTGACCGGCGCCGATCGCCAACGGAGGAATGCAGATGACCAGTAAGCGGGTCGCCATCGTGACCGGGGCGACGAGCGGCATCGGGCTCGCGGTGGCGGGTCGCCTCGCGGCCGGCGGTCACGCGGTCTATCTCAGCGCCCGGACGGGTGACGACGTCAAGTCCACCGTGGAGAACCTGCGCGAGGAGGGTCTGGAAGTCGACGGCACAGCCTGCGACGTCCGGGTCCCCGGTGACATCGACACTCTGGTCCGCAAGGCAACCGAGCGTTACGGCCCGATCGACGTGCTGGTGAACAATGCCGGGCGCAGCGGTGGCGGGGTCACGGCGGACCTGACCGACGAGTTGTGGAACGACATGCTCGCCACGAACCTGACCAGCGTCTTCCTGACGACTCGCGCCGTGCTCAACGCCGGCGGCATGCGGCACAAGTCCTGGGGCCGGATCATCAACATCGCCTCCACCGCGGGCAAGCAGGGTGTCGTCCTGGCTGCGCCGTACTCCGCCACCAAACACGGCGTGGTCGGCTTCACCAAGTCGCTGGGCAACGAGCTCGGTCCGACCGGCATCACCGTCAACGCGGTCTGCCCGGGCTACGTGGAGACGCCGATGGCCCAGCGGGTGCGGCAGGGGTACGCCGCAGCCTGGTCCACCACGGAGGACCAGATTCTCACGAAGTTCCAGGCCAAGATCCCGCTCGGCCGATACTCCACCACCGAGGAGGTCGCCGGCATGGTCGAGTACCTCGCCTCGGACATTGCCGGGTCCATCACCGCCCAGGCGCTCAACGTCTGTGGCGGTCTCGGAAACTTCTGATCGAGCCAGAGAGGG
>CAJCJE010000455.1 GCA_903970565.1 Candidatus Melainabacteria bacterium
GTCTCGATATCGGCGATGGCGAAGGAGAATCCCGTTCCCTCGGGGTGTCGGCCTTGCTGGCGGTGAATCCAGGTCAGCGCCTCTGCCTGGCTCGGTCGTGCCGGCAGGCTGCCGATTAGTGGGACATAAGGGTCCTCGCCCAGTTCAAGGGCTAGGTGCACGTCCTGCTCGGTGAACCGGCGCAACAGAATCGGACCGAGCGAGGGAGGGGTGCGCGGCCAGACGGGCAGTTCCGACGTCACGGATTCATTGTCACGGATCGATTCCTGCCCGATCGCATCGACGACGCCTGTTGCCGGGGCGTGTCAGGCGTGGTCGATGGCCGGGACGGTGGCATACCGGCTCATCACGGCGATGGTCGCCTCCGGCGTGAGCGGCTGACCGCCGGCGATCATGTCCCGCAGGTCCCGGAAGTACTGCACGTACAGGTCGGGAGTGAAGGTGTTGAGCAGCACCGCCGGCTGGTCGCCGGGGTTGGCGAAGGTGTGCGGGGCGCCCGGCGGGATCATCACCAGCGTGCCGGCAGCCGCGTCGTAATCTCGCTCGCCGACAGTAAATCGCACCGAGCCGGATACGACGTAGAAGCCCTCGTCATGCTGGGCGTGGCGATGCTGCGGCGGGCCGTCGGTGTGCGGGGCGATGGTGATCTCACCCATGCCGAGTCGATGCTCGGTGGTGCTGCCATCCTCCAGGATGCGCATCCGGATGGCGCCGAGGGCGATCGTCTCGCCGTCGTCCGGACCGATCACCGAAACCTCGTTCATGCGGCCTTCTTTCTCATGCGAGTTCACTCTGCAACAAAAGAAGGCTAACAGTCATAGTGAGAGTTGACTATCGTTATGAGATTTGACTAATCGATGTCAGGGTTCGGATTTCTCGAGTTCGCGGCCGAGCGCGTCGAGTTGGTCGCCGGTGCCCTGTTCCCGCCAGCTGGGGTCCTCGTGTCCGTCCAGAAAGGTGCCCTGCTGGGCCAGGATCAAGCGGGTACCGTCGCCGTCGGCGGCGAACTCGACGGTGGTGATGGACACCGTGGTCACCGTGTCGTCGGCGGAAAGCGTTGAGGTGTAGACGATCCGGTTGTCCGCGACGATGTCCTGGTAGCGCGATTCGAAGGTCAACAGCGGCCCGCCCTCGTGTCGGCCCCGGTTGACCTCCCGTCCGCCGACCCTGAAGTCCAACTCGTGGTCACCGGTCGTGCCGACGAACCAGCGCGCCTTGGCGGCCGGGTCGGCCCAGGCGGCGAACACCCGGGCCGGGGTGGACGGGTAGCTGCGTTCCAGGCTGAAAGTGGCGTGTTTGACGGTCATGACCGTGCTCCTTCGTCAGGGTTTTCCGGCTGCTGGGCAAGGAAGTCACCGAGCAGATCCAGGCTGTGTTCCCACGGGGTGCGCTGCCGGCCGAGCCAGTTCTCGACCATGCGCAGGCCGGCCGGTTCGAGTTGGCAGGTGCGGACCCGGCCGACCTTGGTCGAGCGGATGAGTCCGGCGTTTTCCAGTACCTGTAGGTGTTGCATGGCCGCCGGCAGCGACATGGTCAGCGGCTGGGCCAGTTCGCCCACCGAGGCCGGGCCGCGCGCCAGGCGCTCGATCATGTCCCGCCGGGTCGCATCGGCCAGCGCCTTGAGCACCTGATCCATCGAACCGCGTTGGTTAGGCACATGCTTAACCATAGGAGCGAGGTCGCGGATAGTCAAGGAGTTACTTAACTATCCGTTCCGTGATTCGGACCGTGGCTGGCCCACGCTTGACTTGTCGTCTTTGCTGGAGGTTCAGCCGCAGTTTACGGGCCGGCTGTGCGAAGAGGGCAACCAGCGGAGAAGGGCGGTGCTCTGGTGGATGCCGAAGGCGAGCATATCGGCCGACGGGTGCGAGAGGTCCGCGCGTGGCGCGGGGTGAGCCTCACGGCGGCGGCCGGGTTGGCGGGCATATCGGCCCCGTATCTCTCCATGATCGAGCGCGGGCAGCGACCCGTCACGAAACGGGCCACCCTGGAGGCGCTGGCACGAGCGTTGCAGGTTTCACCATCGGAGTTGACGGGCAGGCCCTACGCGCCACCGGACGCCCAGAGTTCGGACATGAATACAGCGTTGTTGGTGATGGAAAACGCGCTGGAATGCTATGAATTGGGAATCGATCCGAATGTACCAGTGCGCCCGTGGCCAGAAATAAAATCGGACATCGAACGTGTGCGAGACCTGCGGCACGTAAGCGCTGACTATGCAGCTCTGGGATTGCTGGTTCCTGATGTAATGGCAGAATTGCATTCTGTGTGTATGTCAAGTATCCGAGTCATCGCCACGACGCACTGCTGGGGCTTATTCATTGCTACTACGCCGCCTGTACTACCACGAATCGGCTTGGTGGACGTGGTCTGTCACTTTTGGCTTCGCGTTTGGCGCAACAATGCGCACTCGAACTGGGTCTGCCCGAATGGATTGGATACACCACATTCCTGCGTGCCACCACCGCTGGCGAACTCAGCAGGTCGCGACAGTACGCGCGGAGCGTTGCTACCGCTGATGAGCTACGTGGACAGCTTGACAATTTCAATGTGACGCAAGAATACGGAATGCTTCAGCTGTCCGCTGCGCTGGCGGCAGCTGCGCAAAATGACCGTGACACATGTTCCGTACATCTGAACGAGGCACAATCAATAGCAAATCGGCAGGATGTCGAGGTTGGATCGTTCGGACGGCATTATTTCGGACGCACGAACGTCGGGATATGGAAGGTTGCGCTGTCGATCGAATTCGGTGATGGCCCAAAAGTTGCTGAGATTGCACGGGACGTGCATCCTGAGTTGATACCGTCGCCAGCCAGACAAGCTGACTATTACTGTGACCTCGGACGCGCTCTGCTACTTGAATCCAAGACCAGGGACGCGGGAATATCGGCAATACTGCACGCTGAAAACCTTGCGCCGCAAGCCGTTCGAACCAACACCTTTGTTCGTGAAGCAGTAAGCAGCGTACTGTGGCGCGCCCAGCGGGACGCGGGCGGCCGTGAACTGCGCGGTCTGGCCTACCGCATAGGTGTTGCCCCATCCGGGTGACGTTGCGGCTCCATTCACAAGCTGTGAATTCCTGCCCTTTGATCGTTATGGGGTCGTTCAGGGAAGAACGAGGACTCGGTGAGGGTCGTTTGGCGAGGTGTCGGGAGAATCGGCTCGTGGCTACGTTTGCTGCGGTGGTGGTCGCCGGTGGAGCGGGTCGCCGGTTGGGCGGCCTCGACAAGCCGGCGCTGGTGATCGGCTCCACGACCCTGCTCGACCGGGCCCTGGCCGCCGTGGTTGGCGCCGACCCGGTCGTCGTGGTCGGGCCGGCGCGGCCGAGCGTGCGGCAGGTGCGCTGGACCGTGGAGCGGCCACCGGGTGGCGGACCGGTCGCCGCGCTCGCCGCCGGCCTGGACATGCTCCGCGAACTCGCCGCCGCCCGCGAACCACGCACTGCTCCGCCGGCCGCGAACGAAGCCGGAAACGCCGAAGCCGGAAACGCCGAAGCCGTGGACACCTTGACCGTGGACACCGAGGTCGCGGTGCTGGCCGCCGATCTGCTCGCGGTCGGGCCGGGCACCATCGACCGGTTGCGCGCGGCGCTTGCGCGAGAGCCAGCCGCCGCCGGCGCGCTGCTGGTCGACGCGGACGGGCGCCGGCAGTGGTTGACCGGCGTCTGGCGGCTGGGCGCGTTGCGTGCGGCGCTGCCGGCTGATCCGGCCGGCGCCGCGCTGCGGGCGGTTCTGGGCGGGCTGACCGTGGTCGAGGTCGCCGAGCGAACGGGCGAAACCGACGATGTGGACACGCCCGCTGATCTGGCGCGGGCGCGCCGTCTGGCCGGCGAGGCCGGTTGACCAGGTAGCGACGGCGGGCCGCTGCCTGGTTCGGCCTTCACAGCCGTCATACTGGTGATCAGGTTCTCTTGGGAGAGATTGTGGTGTGCCGGCTGTCGGGACCGGTTGACGCGCCCGCATCATTTCCGCGTTCGGCATTGCTGTCTGGGTGTTGCTCGGAGCTAGGAGGTTGGCCAGTGTCCGCCGAGGTACGGATAACGGAGTCGTTCTCGGAGGCGGTGGCATGACCGGGCAGGAGCACGACGGCATCGGCGGCGGGGGAGCACCCCATTCGCCGACCACCCCGGCGCACGACGCGCAGTTGCTGGAGCGCACGGTCTTCGAGGTGAAGCGGGTCATCGTCGGGCAGGACCGGCTGGTCGAGCGGGTGCTGGTCGGCCTGCTGGCCAGGGGTCACCTGCTGCTGGAGGGCGTGCCCGGCGTCGCCAAGACCCTCGCCGTGGAGACCTTCGCCTCGGTGGTCGGCGGCAGCTTCTCCCGCGTCCAGTTCACCCCCGACCTGGTGCCGGCCGACATCCTCGGTACCCGCCTCTACCGGCAGGGTACCGAGACCTTCGACGTCGAACTCGGCCCGGTGGTGGCCAACTTCGTGCTCGCCGACGAGATCAACCGGGCCCCGGCCAAGGTGCAGTCGGCGATGCTGGAGGTCATGGCCGAACGGCATGTGTCCATCGGCGGCAAGACCTTCCCGATGCCCGACCCGTTCCTCGTGCTGGCCACCCAGAACCCGATCGAGAACGAGGGCGTCTACCCGCTGCCCGAGGCACAGCGCGACCGGTTCCTGTTCAAGATCATCGTGGACTATCCCTCCGCCGAGGAGGAGCGCGAGATCGTCTACCGGATGGGTGTCACGCCGCCGACGCCGCAGCAGGTGCTGACCCCGGACGAGCTGGTCCGGCTACAGGGCGTCGCCTCCCGCGTGTTCGTACACCACGCGCTGGTCGACTACGTGGTCCGGCTGGTGCTGGCCACCAGGACGCCCACCGAGCACGGCCTGTCCGACGTCGCCGGCTGGGTGTCCTACGGCGCCTCGCCGCGCGCCAGCCTCGGCATCGTCGCCGCCTCCCGCGCCCTCGCGCTGGTCCGGGGCCGGGACTACGTGTTGCCGCAGGACGTGGTGGACGTCGTGCCGGACGTGTTGCGTCACCGGCTGGTGCTCTCCTACGACGCGCTCGCCGACGGGGTACCGATCGACCACATCATCACCCGCGTGCTGCACGCCATCCCGTTGCCGCAGGTCTCCGCGCGTCCGCAGGGCCCCGGCCCGCAGCATCCGATGCCGGCCGGCGCGCCGGTGCGGTCCTGAAGTCACGGACCGAGCTGGCCATGAGTGACACGACCGCCGGCCCGGCGGTCCAGCGAGGCGAGGCATGGCTGTGACTGATCCAGCGTCGAGTCGACCGACGCCCGATCCGACCCCGACCACCAATGCGACCCACCCCGACCAACCGAGGGCCGAGCCGGCCGGCGGGGACGCGGTGGTCCTGCCGGCACCCGACGCCAGAGCCGACGAGTTCGCCGGGGTGTTCTCGGCCCGGCGCGACTCGCGGGACCGGGCCGCCCGCCCGGCCTGGGCGCCGCCGATCCTGCGCGGCGAACGGCTCGAAGCCGGCCTGCACACCCTCGAACTGGAGGTGCGCCGCAGGCTGGACGGCCTGTTACAGGGCAACCACCTCGGCTTGGTCCCCGGTCCCGGCTCGGAGCCGGGGGAGGCGCGGCCCTACCAGCCCGGCGACGACGTGCGGCGGATGGACTGGGCGGTCACCGCGCGCACCACGGTCCCGCACATCAGGGAGACCGTCGCCGACCGCGAACTGGAAACCTGGCTGGCCGTCGACCTCTCGCCGAGCCTGGACTTCGGCACCGCGCTGTGCGAAAAACGCGACCTGGTGATCTGCGCGGTCGCGGCGATCACCCACCTGACCGGTGGGGGCGGCAACCGGCTCGGCGCGGTCATCTCCACCGGCGCGGAGACCATCCGGGTGCCCGCCCGAGGCGGCCTGGCGCACGCTCGCGGCATGTTGCGCAAGATCGCCACCACCCCCAGCGCGCCGATCGGCACCACGGGGGACCTGGCCGCGATCCTCGAACAACTGCGCCGGCCACCGCGCCGGCGCGGACTGGTCGTGGTGATCTCGGACTTCCTCGGTTCGCTGGACTGGGAACGGCCGCTGCGCGCCCTGTCCGCCCGGCACGACGTGGTCGGCATCGAGATCCTCGACCCACGCGACATCGACCTGCCCGAGGTCGGCTCCCTGGTGCTGGCCGACCCGGAAACCGGCCGGCAGCGCGAGGTACACGCCTCACCCCTGCTCCGTCGCGAATTCGCGGCGGCAGCCGGCGAACACCGCGCGCGGGTCGCCGCCGCGTTGCGCGGTACCGGTGGCGGGCATCTCGTGCTGCGCACCGATTCGGACTGGATCGCCGACACCGTTCGCTTCGCGGTGGCCCGCAAGCGCCGTTGGTCAGGAGGTGTCGGATGACGCTCAGCGTGGCCGGATTCACCGCGCCGTGGTGGTTTCTGCTGCTCGTCGTGGTCGCGGCACTGGGAGTCGGCTACTGGCTCGCGCAGCGCTGGCGCAAGCGGCGCACCCTCAAGTTCGCCAACCTCGAACTGCTCGAACGGGTCGCGCCGAAGCGCCAGGGCTGGTGGCGGCATGTGCCACCGGCGCTGCTGCTGGTCTCGCTGCTGCTGCTGACCGTCGCGCTGGCCGGACCGACCGGGCAGGAGCGGGTGCCGCGCAACCGGGCGACCGTGATGCTGGTGATCGACGTGTCGCTGTCGATGGAAGCCACTGACGTTACCCCGACCCGGTTGCAGGCCGCGCAGGTCGCCGCGAAGCAGTTCACCGACGGCCTGCCCGGCTCGTTGAACCTCGGCCTGATCTCCTTCGCCGGCTCGGCCACCGTGCTGGTCTCGCCCACCACCGACCACCAGCAGGTCGACCAGGGGATCGACGACCTGAAACTGGCCCCGGCCACCGCGACCGGCGAGGCGATCCTCACCGCGCTACAGGCCATCGACCTGTTCGGCAAGGCGCTCGGTGGTTCCAGTGAGGCGCCGCCCGCGCGGATCGTGCTGATGAGCGACGGCAAGCAGACCGTGCCGACCGAGGACCCGTCCGGGCAGCAGGGCGCCTACACCGCCGCGCAGCAGGCCGCGCACGCGGGCATCCCGGTGTCCACCATCTCCTTCGGCACCTCCACCGGAACGGTGGAGATCGGCGGCGTGCAGGAGCCCGTCCCGGTCGACGACGACCTGTTGCACGAGGTCGCGAACATCTCGCACGGCAGCTTCTACAAGGCGGCCTCGGCCGACCAGATCAAGCAGGTCTACGCCACCCTCGGCCAGCAGATCGGCTACACCACCGAGCAGAGCGACGCGAGCAAGCCGTGGCTGATCCTCGGCACGCTGCTGGCGATGTGCGCGGCCGGGATGGCGTTGTTCATCGGCCAACGCCTCCCCTGAGCCGGGGTTCTAGTCGGTGGGGTCGCGGTGCAGGTGTCGCAGCGCGGTCGCCGGGTCGAGGTCGAAGTCGTCCCGGTCGGCCGCCCAGCGGCTCATCACCTCGGCCGACCCGGTGGCCAGCGCGTCCGGCAGGCCCAGCGCCCGCGCGGACTCGGCGGCCTCCAGCATTTCCGGCGCCCACCGCCAGGCCCGCGCGGCGGCGCTGGGGAAGTGGTCGCGGTCCAGCAGCGCGTTGCCGTCGAGGCGCCGCGCCTCGGCGAGCAGGTGGTCGGTGACGCCGTAGTCGTCGGCCATCGCGTGACTGACCGCGGCCAGCGCCCGCGAGGTCTTCTGGAACGAGCCGTACGCCATCTTCAGACCGCTGGCCTGCCCGATCCGTTCGCCGAGCGAGACCGGTTCCGCGCTGCTGCCGGCCAGCAGGCCGCTGGCCAGTTCGACCGAGTCGGCCGGCCCGGCCAGGTAGACGCGGGCGGGGTGGGCCGCGCTCGGTGGTGGCCCGATGATCGAACCGTCCAGGACGGTCGCGCCGGTGGCGGAGAACCGCCGCGCGATGGCGGTCATCCGATGTGGACTGATCGCGTTCGCCTCGACGAACACCCCGGTGAAACCGGTGTCCGCGACCTCGCCCGCCAGGTCCTCGGCGGCGGCCGGCGGACAGATCGAGAACACGACCTCGCTGGCCGCGAGCAGTTCGGCCAGGTCGGCCGTTGGGGTCAGACCGACCTGCTCGGCTCGTCGCGCCGACCCGGCCGAGCGCCCGGCCGGACACCACAACACCCGATGCCCACCGTCGGCCATCGCCGCGCCGATCGCCGACCCCATCCGTCCCGGATGCAACAGACCCACCGTCATCGTCACCTGTGCCACACACCGAGCCTAGGCGAATCCGGCCCGAGTGTGATCTCGGTCCGGACCGGACCCGGTCGGTCGTCCCGTTGGTCCGGGCAGCCGATAACCTCTGGTCGTCAGTCGTACCTGGTGAGTGGAGGAATGCGTCGTGGGACGGTCCGTGCTGGTGACCGGTGGCAACCGAGGCATCGGTCTTGCCATCGCGAAGGCGTTCGCGGCGCAGGGCGACAAGGTAGCCGTCACCCACCGTGGTTCCGGTGCTCCGGAGGGACTGTTCGGCGTCCAGTGCGACGTCACTGACACCGAACAGGTCGACGCGGCGTTCACCGAGGTGGAGAAGGCCAACGGTCCGGTGGAAGTGCTCGTCTCCAATGCCGGCATCACCGACGACACCCTGCTGATGCGGATGAGCGAGGACCAGTTCACCCGTGTCGTCGACGCCAACCTGACCGGTGCCTACCGGGTCGCCAAGCGCGCCTGCCGGTCGATGCTGCGGGCCCGCTGGGGCCGGATGGTGTTCATCTCCTCGGTCGTCGGTTTCACCGGTGGCCCCGGCCAGGTCAACTACGCGGCCAGCAAGGCCGGCCTGCTGGGCATCGCCCGCTCGCTGACCCGTGAACTCGGCTCGCGCAACATCACCGCGAACCTGGTCGCGCCCGGTTTCGTCACCACCGACATGACCGACGGGCTGCCCGAGCAGGTCCGGGCCGCGATGCTGGCGCAGACTCCCGCCGGCCGCTATGGCACGCCGGAGGACGTCGCGGCCGCCGTCGCCTTCCTCGCCTCCGACGTCGCCGGCTACATCAGCGGCGCGGTGCTGCCGGTCGACGGCGGCGCCAGCATGGGGCACTGACCCTCCACCTCCCGCCAACCCCCAGGTTGTGCCGTCCCCACGGTCAACCGGTCAACCCAGTCAACCTACGGAGGATTTCCAGTGCCCGGACTGCTTGAGGGCAAGCGGCTGCTGATCACCGGCGTGATCACCGACTCCTCGATCGCGTTCCACGCCGCCAAAGCGGCCCAGGAGCAGGGCGCGACCGTCGTGCTCACCGGCTACGGCCGGATGAGCCTGGTCACCCGGATCGCCAAGCGGTTGCCGCACGGGGCGCCGGTCATCGAGTTGGACGTCACCAACGCCGATGACCTGGCCGCGCTGCCGGACCGGGTCCGGGAACACGTCGACGGCCTCGACGGGGTGCTGCACTCGATCGCCTTCGGGCCGCCGACCACGCTCGGCGCCCCCTTCCTCGACGCGCCGTGGGAGGACGTGGCCACCGCGATCCAGGTCTCCGCGTTCTCGCTGAAGTCGCTGGCCAACGCCTGCCTGCCGCTGATGGGCGAGGGCGGCTCCATCGTCGGCATGGACTTCGACGCGCGGATCGCCTGGCCCGCCTACAACTGGATGGGCGTGGCCAAGTCCGCGCTGGAGTCGGTGACCCGCTACCTGGCCCGCGACCTCGGCCCGCGCAAGATCCGGGTCAACCTGGTCGCGGCCGGTCCGGTGCGGACGATGGCGGCGAAGTCCATTCCGGGCTTCAGCACCATCGAGGACACGTGGACCGAACGGGCCCCACTGGGTTGGGACCTCACCGACGCGACGCCGGTCGCCAGGTCGATCTGCGCGCTGCTGTCGGACTGGCTGCCGGCCACCACCGGCTCGATGGTCTGGGTCGACGGCGGTATGCACGCCACCGGCATGTGAGTTCGACGAAAGCGGTACCGGCCGGGCGTCGCGGGAATCGAGAGGACGCCTCGCCGGTACCGGCTGCACCAGGACGCGGGTGGGCGAGGAGAATGACGGGGTGACGGTGGATGCGGTGTTGTTGTTGTCCTTCGGCGGCCCCGAGGGGCCGGACGACGTCCGGCCGTTCCTGGAGAACGTGACGCGCGGCCGGGGGATTCCCCCGGAGCGGCTCGACGAGGTCGCCCAGCACTATCTGCACTTCGACGGAGTCTCGCCGATCAACGGCCTCAACCGGGATCTCATCGCCGCGATCAAGGCCGAACTGGCCGGCCAGGGCAGCGAGCTGCCGGTGTACTTCGGCAACCGCAACTGGCATCCGATGGTCGAGGACACCCTCGCCGAGATGGCGCGGGACGGCGTCACCCGCGCGCTGGTCTTCCCGACCAGCGCCTATGGCGGCTACTCGGCCTGCCGCCAGTACGACGAGGACATCCTGCGCGCC
>CAJCJE010000456.1 GCA_903970565.1 Candidatus Melainabacteria bacterium
CGTCGTAGGCTGGTCGTATGCCCGTTCGTGCCGCGCTGAAACCAGGCCAACAGTCCCCGCGCCGTCCCGTGCCGGTCGCCATCGCGCGCCCCGAGTACGTGGACAAGCCGAATCCGCAGCGTGACACGAGTGACGGCATCCGCACCCCCGAGGTCATCGAGGCGATGCGGGTGGCTGGCCGGATCGCGGCGCAGGCACTGGCCGAGGGCGGCAAGCTTGTCGCGCCGGGGGTCAGCACCGACGCGGTCGACGCGGTCGTGCACGAGTTCCTCTGCGACCACGGCGCCTACCCCTCGACGCTGGGCTACCGGCATTTCCCCAAGTCCTGCTGCACCTCGCTCAACGAGGTCATCTGCCACGGCATCCCCGACTCGACGGTGATCGAGGACGGCGACATCTGCAATATCGACGTCACCGCCTACCTCGGCGGGGTGCACGGCGACACCAACGCGACCTTCCTGGCCGGCGAGGTCAGCGAGGAGGCCCGGCTGCTCGTCGAGCGCACCCACGAGGCGACCATGCGGTCGATCAGGGCGGTCCGGCCCGGTCGTCAGCTCAACGTCATCGGCCGGGTCATCGAGGCCTACGCCAAGCGGTTCGGCTACGGCGTGGTGCGCGACTTCACCGGTCACGGCGTCGGCCCCTACTTCCACGGCACGCCAACGGTTCTGCACTACGAGGAGCCGGCGGTGACCACGGAGATCAAGCCTGGCATGACCTTCACCATCGAGCCGATGATCACCCTCGGCACCATCGACTACGACGTCTGGGACGACGGCTGGACGGTCACCACCAAGGACAAGAAGCTGACCGCCCAGTTCGAGCACACCCTGCTGGTCACCGAGGACGGCGCGGAGATCCTCACCCTGCCGTGACCGGGCTCCTCGTCGCCGGCACCTCTTCGGATGCCGGCAAGAGCATGGTGGTCACCGGGTTGTGCCGGTGGTTGGCCCGCAAGGGTGTGAAGGTGGCGCCGTTCAAGGCGCAGAACATGTCCAACAACTCGGTGGTCACCCTCGATGGCGGCGAGATCGGCCGGGCGCAGGCCGCGCAGGCCGCCGCCGCCGGGCTCGCGCCGAGCGTGCGGTTCAACCCGGTGCTGCTCAAACCGGGCAGTGACGCCAGTTCGCAGGTGGTCGTGCTCGGCAAGGTCGTCGGCGAGGTGAGCGCGCTGTCCTACCGGGACCGCAAGGCCGCCCTGCTGGACACCGTACTGTCCACATTGGATGGACTGCTGGCCGAGTACGACATGGTGATCTGTGAGGGCGCCGGCTCGCCGACCGAGATCAACCTGCGGGCCACCGACATCGCCAACATGGGCCTGGCCAGGGCCGCGAACCTGCCGGTGCTGGTGGTCGGCGACATCGACCGGGGCGGCGTGTTCGCGCACCTGTTCGGCACCCTGGCCCTGCTGGACGCGGCCGACCAGGCGCAGATCGCCGGTTTCGTGATCAACAAGTTCCGGGGCGAGGCCAGCCTGCTGGCTCCCGGCGTCGACCAGCTGACCGCGCTCACCGGTCGGCCGACGCTCGGGGTACTGCCCTGGCGGGACGGGCTGTGGCTGGACGCGGAGGACTCGCTCGGTTACACCCCGGACGGCCCGCTCGGCCATCCCCGACCGCCGGTCGGCGCGCAGTGGCTGCGGGTCGCGGTGATCCGGCTGCCGAGGATCTCCAACGGCACCGACGCCGAGGCCCTCGCGGTCGAACCGGGCGTCAGCGTCCGCTTGGTCAGTGAGGCGTCGCGGCTGGCCGACGCCGATCTGGTGGTCATTCCCGGCAGCAAGGCGACCGTCGCGGACCTGGCCTGGCTGCGCGCCAACGGATTGGCCGAGGCGATCATCGCGCACGCCGCCGCCGGCAAACCGGTCCTCGGTATCTGCGGCGGATTCCAACTGCTCGGCGGGACCATTCTCGATCGGGTGGAATCTCGGGCCGGCGACGTGTCCGGCCTCGGGCTGCTGGACGTGGATGTGGAGTTCGCGCCGGCCAAGACGCTGCGCAATCCGACCGGTACGGCCTTCGGCGCGCCGGCGCGGGGCTACGAGATTCACCACGGCCGGATCAGCCGGCGCGGCCCGAACCTGCCCGGCCTGATCACGCTGTCCGACGGTGAGCCGGAGGGCGCGCTGGCCGGCTGCGTCGCCGGCACGCACTGGCACGGCCTGCTGGAGAACGACGAGGTGCGCCGGGAACTGCTGCGCTGGGCCGCGGCGCTGGCCGGCCGGACCGGCTTCGTCCCGGCACCCGAGGTGTCCTTCGCGCGGGCGCGGATCGCTCAGTTCGACCTGGTCGCCGACCTCATCGATCAGCATCTCGACACCGGGGCCGTGCTCGATCTGCTGGCCACCGGCGCCCCGGCGGGACTGCCGGTCATCCCGCCCGGCGCGCCGCTCTAGAAGCCGGTTCCCACCCCGGCCTACCGCCAACACGCAACGCCTACCGTGGGACAGGTGGCTTCTCGTCTGGACCGGGGTTGTCGCGCGGCCTGCGCCGCGATGCCCACCTATCCGGAAAGTTGAGTACGAGTCTTGATCAGTGGCTACTTGTCGTAGTGGTACCGGCAGGCCGCGATGCGAATCTGATCGTCGACGATTTTGTAGACAAGCCGGTGTTCATCGGTGATTCGTCGTGACCAGTAACCGCGAAAACCCTGCTTCAGGGCTTCCGGTTTGCCGATGCCCTCGTTGCCGTTGCGTTCGATGTCGTGGATCAGGGCGTTGATCCGCTTGAGAATCTTCCGGTCCTCCGCCTGCCACCAGACGTAGTCCGCCCAGGCGGACTCATCCCACGGCAGCTTCATTCGGTGAGGTCGTGAGATGCGCCGTGGCCTTCTTCGAGTCGCTCGATCGAGGCGATGAGGCGGCGAGCATTCGCCGGGCTGCGCAGCAGGTAGGCGGCTTCCTTCAACGACTCGTAGTCGTCCAGGGACACGATGACCACCGGCTCGTGTCCGGCACGAGTGATGACGACCTCCTCGCGGTCGTTCACCACGGAGTCGAGTGTCTCGGCATACTTCGCGCGCGACTCCGAATAGCTCATGGTCTTCATGCGCAACTCCCCTCGGGCGTACAGAATATTGTACGTCCCAGGGGAGTTGGATGGTAAGAACGAGGTCAGTCGTCCAGGGGCAGGTTGAGCAGGGCGTTCTCGATCAGTTCCGGCATGGCCGGGTGAATCCAGTACTGGCCGCGCGCCATGCCGCAGGCATCCAGGCCGAAGCTCATCGCCTGGACCAGCGGCTGGATCACGCTGGAGGCCTGCGGGCCGATGATGTGCGCGCCGAGCAGTTGGCCGGTGGTCGGGTCGGCGATCAGCTTGGCGAAGCCGGTGGTGTCCTCCATCGCCCAGCCGTAGGCGATCCCGGCGTAGTCCTGGTGCGAGGTGACATACCGGATGCCGCGCCTGCGCGCCTCCTGCTCGGTCAGGCCGACCGAGGCGATCTGCGGGGAGGTGAACACGGCGTGCGGCACGAACCGGTGGTCGGCCCTGATCCGCGCGTCCGGGTGCAGCAGGTTGTGCTGCACGACCCGCGCCTCGTGGTTGGCCACGTGCTTGAGCTGCCACGGCGAGGAGATGTCGCCGAGCGCGTAGATGCCTTCGACGGAGGTCTGCTGGTAGTCGTCGACCTCGACGTAGCCGCCGTCGCCGACCCGCACCCCGGTGGTGTCCAGGTCGAGTGAGTCAGAGTTGGGCCGGCGGCCGACGGCGACCAGCAGCAGGTCACCGGTCACCGATTCGGCGCCGTTCGGGCCCTCCAGCTGGAGCTGGATGCCCTCGGCGGTCTTGTCCACCCGGACGGCCTTGCTGTTGGCGCGCACGTTCCAGCGGGCCGTGGCCAGTTCGGTGAACCGTTCGCTGACCGCCTCGTCCTCCCCGGCCCGCAACAGCTGTTCGGACCGGTTGACCAGGGTGACCTCGACGCCGAAGGAGGAGAACACGTGCGCGAACTCGGTGGCGATGAAACCGGAGCC
>CAJCJE010000457.1 GCA_903970565.1 Candidatus Melainabacteria bacterium
GCCGGCCAGCCGCAGCGGCGGCAGGGACGGTTCGGCGGCCACCGCGGCGACCCCATCCGGCGAGAGGACTCCGGCGACCGCGTCCGCCGAGGCCGGCACGCCGAGGAAGGTCTTGGGCGGGATCGAGCGCAGCGCCCCGCCGGCCAGGATGCCGGCGCGCGCCGTGGTCGGATGGGTCAGCTCGTCGGCAAGGCCGATCTCGGTGAGCAGAGCGGTGGCCTGCGGGCGGCGCGACAGGAACGCCTCGGCGCCGACGTCATAGCGCGAGCCGGCCAGCTCGACGGTGCGCAGCTTGCCGCCGAGCCGCTCGTCCAGCTCGACCACGGTGATGGTGGCCTCGGCGCCGAGCAGCTGACGTAACCGGTAGGCGCCGGCAAGGCCGGAGATGCCGCCTCCGACGACCGCGACGTGCATCCCGGTCACGCTCCGACCGGCAGGGCGTGCACCAGCTCGGTGACCCTGGCCAGCACGTCCGGATCGGTCTGCGGGAGGACGCCGTGACCGAGGTTGAAGATGTGCCCGGCGGCGGCCCGGCCCTCCCGGTGGATGCGGCGGACCTCCGCCTCCAGCACCGGCCAGGGCGCGAACAGCAGCGCCGGGTCCAGGTTGCCCTGCACGACCGGGGCCGGGCCGTCCGGGATCGCGGCGGTCAGCCGGTCGGTCGCCACGTCCAGCGGCAGCCGCCAGTCCACGCCGACCACGTCCGCGCCGGCCTGGCGCATCGCGCCGAGCAGTTCGCCCGTGCCGACGCCGAAGTGAATCCTCGGCACGCCGGCCTCGGCCAGACCGGTCAGCACCTTCGACGAGTGCGGCAGCACGAACTCGCGGTAGTCCCGCTCGGACAACGCGCCGGCCCAGGAGTCGAACAGCTGGACCGCGTCGACGCCGGCCTGGATCTGGGCGCGCAGGAAGGTCAGGGTCAGGTCGGCGAGCCGGTCGGCCAGCGCGTGCCAGGTGTCCGGTTCACCGTGCATGAGCGCCTTGGTCCGTTCGTGGTTGCGGCTGGGGCCGCCCTCGATCAGATAGGAGGCGACGGTGAACGGCGCACCGGCGAAACCAATCAGCGGGGTGTCGCCCAGTTCGCCGATCAGCAGACGGATCGCGTCCGCGACCGGGCGCACCTGCTCGGCGTCCAGCACCGGCAGCGCGGCCACGTCGGCGATGGTCCGCACCGGCTGGGCGACCACCGGCCCGGTGCCCGCGACGATGTCGATGTCCAGGCCGGCGGCGTAGAGCGGGACCACGATGTCGCTGAACAGAACGGCCGCGTCGACGCCGTAGCGGCGCACCGGCTGCATGGTGATCTCGCAGGCCAGATCCGGGGTCATACAGGACTGCAACATGCCGATGCCCTCGCGGACCCTGCGGTATTCCGGCAGCGACCGGCCGGCCTGGCGCATGAACCACACCGGGGTGCGGGTCGGGGTCCGGCCGCGCGCGGCCGCCAGCAGCGGCGCGTCGGGCAGCCCGCGGCGTCCGGCGGAGCCGGAGTGCCGGCCGGGTCCGGCTGCTGCCGCGGCGATCGACTCGGTGTCGGTCATCTTCTCCTCCAACGTCGCACGCCCCGGCCTGCAACTCCGTTCGGTCTGGTACCGACAACGCTATCGGTGCACACCGGTTCTTTTCGGCGCGCCTCCCCGCCCTGCCCGTCCGGGTGGCTCTACAGTCACCTCACGTGATCGGGCGGGTGTCCGTGCAGTGGCACCAGGTGAAAGTGGCACCAGGTGAAACCGGGATTGGTTCGCCTCGACCCGATCATGATCCGGGGCGAGGCGGGCCCTGACTGGGGTTGAAAAAGATTCTGGGTCGAAAAAGATTCTGCCAGTACGCCAGCGAGGAGGGCCGGTGACAAGTACACCGGAAGAACCCGAGCTCTTCCGGCGGGCGGTGGCCTCACTGTCCGCGGTCCACCCACGACCGGAGATCCAACTGGACACCGTCCGTGCGCCACAGCGGTTGGCGCCGTGGTCATTCGCGTTGTCCGCCGAGGTCAGCGGGCCGGCCGAGGAGCTGGCCACCGGACGCCTCGTGCTGTTGCACGACCCGGAGGGCGAAGCGACCTGGAGCGGGGTGCTGCGGTTGGTCATCTACGTCCGAGCCGAACTGGACGTCGAACTGGCCAGTGATCCGCTCCTGCCGGCCGTCGGCTGGTCCTGGCTGACCGATGCGCTGGACAATTGTGATGCGGATCATACCGCACTCGGCGGCACGGTCACCCAGACGTCCTCGGCCCGCTTCGGCGAGATCTCCGGACCCTCCCGTACCGACGATCTGGAGTTGCGGGCCTCCTGGACCGCGCGGAACGACCAGCTGGCCCCGCACGCGGAGGCCTTCTGCGAGCTGATGGCCAGCACGGTTGGCCTCCCACCAGTAGGGGTAACACTGTTCGGCCAGCCGCACGCGGCCCGTCCGCCGCGCTGACCAACCGGCTCCGCCGAGACCAGGGGAAGGGCTGTCGCGCCACTCGCGCGACGGCCCTTTTCGTGTGTTTGCCCGATTGCCCGGACCGGCTCGGGAGTTCCCGCCGACCGGTCGTAAACCAACATGAAATGTTTGCACATACAAGGACCGAACGGGCCCAAAGTTGGGATGTCGTCGTGAAGGGCGTTCGTGTTAGCAGTGTTAGCTCACATCACCCGAAAGAGCGACAAATTTTGCGAAGAGTGACCATTCGATCGGGACAGATACCCGATTGATCGTCCCGCTGACCCTCTTGGGCGGCTACGCTGCCTTCGTCGACACCACTTTCGGTCGATCAGTGGCGCGGCTGATCGGACGAAAGTCCCGGTGCTGGTCGGGGGGCACGACCGACTCCAGGGAGGTAGTGACGTGGCTGCCGTCGGCTTAGGTCAGGCCGTTCGAACCACGCCAGCCGGCGCGTTGCCGGCGAACATGGTCCCGCACCCGCGGGAAGAACTGTTCTCGGTGTTGGTGGTCGATGACCATCCACTGCTGAGGGAGGCGATAGCTGCTCGGCTCACACAAATGGGCGCGGGCACTGTGCACGAGGCCGCTTCGGTTGCCGAGGCAAGGGCGCGAGCCCTGGCCACCGGACCGTGTGACCTCGCGATTCTCGATCTCGGGCTACCCGACGGTAGCGGTATCGACCTGGTCACGGAGTTCCGTGCCCACGGTTGGCCGCGCATCGTGGTACTCGCGTCCTCCGACGACCCATACGCGGTCCGGTCGGCCTTCCAGGCAGGCGCACAGGCCTACCTGCTGAAGTCCGCCTCGCCGATGGTGGTCACCGACGGAGTCCGCCGAGTACTCGACGGAGGGGTGTACGCAGACCCGAGTGTGGCGCCCGTACTTGCTACGGGCACCCGAGTTCCCGGTACCGACAACACCCCGCGCGAGCTTTCCGCGCGCGAGGTGGAGGTGCTGCAACTCGTCGCCGACGGACAGAGCAACAAGGAAATCGGCGAAGCACTCAACCTGTCTGCGCTCACGGTGAAATCTCACCTGTCCAGGATCGGGCGCAAACTCGGCACTGGTGATCGAGCACAAATGGTCGCATTGGCGATGCGGGCCGGCGTCATCCGCTAGTCCTCATCGCAGAGTTCGGCCTGTCAGCGGCCACCGTCGGAACCCGCACGGGTTCGGGCGGTGCCAAGGGACAACGCCAGCGCTCCCGTGTCCGCACCGGTCCCCGGCATCATGCCGGAGCCGGTGGGGACACGGGGGCACTTTGCCGTGTCCGGACATGAGCCCTGGCATCCCCACTCGCCGACACGAGATCGATCCCGAAGTGCCCCACGTCGCGATGTACTGAACAAGACGGGGGGCCGGCACGTAGGGTCAGCATCCGTGGAGGCACATCCCGTCAACGACGCACCGGTCAGCGAAGCACCCGCGAACGCGGCAGCCGGTCAGGCGACTCAACCGGGTCGACCAGATGCCCAGCCGCCGGCGGAGGGCGAGCGAACATCCGTACCGCTGATGGAGCCGGCCGAGGGTGTGCCGCCGGTGGTCGCCGACGCCGAGGCGTTGGCGGTGGCCGCGGCCGCGCTGGCCGGCGGCTCCGGACCGGTCGCGGTGGACACCGAGCGGGCCTCCGGCTACCGCTACTCGCAGCGGGCCTATCTGATCCAGCTGCGCCGGGCCGGCGCGGGCACCGTGCTGGTCGACCCCATAGCCCTGCGCGGCCACGTGGAACCCCTGGTGGAAGCGCTGGCCGACACCGAGTGGGTGTTACACGCCGCCTCGCAGGACCTGCCCTGTCTGGCCGAACTCAACCTGCGGCCGGCGGTGCTGTTCGACACCGAGCTGGCCGGCCGGCTGGCCGGGTTCGAGCGGGTCGCGCTGGGCACGATGGTCGAACGGCTGCTCGGCTACCAGCTGGAGAAGGGCCACGGCGCCGCCGACTGGTCCCAGCGACCGCTGCCGCCCGACTGGCTGACCTACGCCGCGCTGGACGTCGAACTGCTCATTCCGCTGCGCGCGGAGCTGGAACGCGAGCTGACCGCGCAGGGCAAGCTGGACTGGGCGCTGGAGGAGTTCGAGGCGGTGCGCACCGCGGGCCCGCCCAAACCCCGCGCGGAGCCGTGGCGGCGCACCTCGGGCATCCACCGGATGCGCAACCCCCGCCAGCTGGCCGCGATCCGCGCGCTGTGGGAGGCGCGGGACCACCTGGCCAAGGAGCGTGACATCGCACCGGGTCGGGTGCTGCCGGACCGGGCCGTGGTCGAGGCGGCCAGCACCGACCCGGCGACCGAGGCCGAGCTGATCAAGCTGCCGGTGTTCCGAGGCCGCGCGCAGCGGCGGCTGGCCAGCACGTGGGCGCAGGCGCTGCGCACGGCACGGGAACTGCCCAAGAACGAGCTGCCGGACCCGTCACCGACCCATGAGGGGCCACCACAGGCCAACCGGTGGGCCGACCGCGACCCGGACGCCGCCGCTCGCCTTGCCGCGGCCAGGACGGCGCTGAACTCGATCGCCGAGGAGCACCGGCTGCCGGTGGAGAACCTGTTGCAGCCCGACCTTGCTCGCCGGGTCTGCTGGCAGCCGCCCACCGAAGCCGACACCGACGCGGTCGCCGAGGCGCTGCGCTCCGGCGGGGCCCGGCACTGGCAGATCGAGCTGACCGCCGCCGCGCTGGCCAAGGCCCTCACCGCGAGCGCGCCACCGGCTCAGTAGCCCTCCACGGTCGGGCCGGCAGCCGGTCGCGGCAGAACGGGCGGGGTGGCCGCACGCGGTGGAGGATGGGTCGACCGACCAGGCCGGCCCATCCACTGGTTACCGGCGGGTACCGGCCACTGGTTACCGGCGGGTAACTGACGCTAGGCTGTGGTTACCGGCCGGTAGCGTGGCTCGTGCCCGGCCGGG
>CAJCJE010000458.1 GCA_903970565.1 Candidatus Melainabacteria bacterium
GCAGCAGCAGGTAGAGCAGGGTGCTGGCGACGCCGACGACCGCGAAGCGGATCACCTGGCGCGGCAGGCCCGCCGGCACGCCCGGCACCCGCACCGGCGCGTCCCGGCCGAGTTGGTGGCGCAGTTCCCGCATGGGCAGCGCGCCGGTGGCGAAGGCCCGGCCGAGGCGCACGACGCCCCTGAGGTCGGCCAACGCGGTGGAGATGAGGTGCACGCTGCTGTCCGGGTCGTCGACCCAGTCCACCGGTACCTCGTGGATGCGCAGGCCGGCCCGCTGGGCCAGCACGAGCAGCTCGGTGTCGAAGAACCAGCCGGTGTCGGCGACCAGCGGCAGCAGGTGCACGGCCACATCGGCGCGGATGGCCTTGAAGCCGCACTGGGCGTCGGAGAAGCGGGCGAACAGCGCCGAGCGCAGGATCAGGTTGTAGCAGCGCGAGATGATCTCCCGTTTCGCGCCGCGCACCACGTGCGCTCCCCTGGCCAGCCGGCTGCCGATGGCCAGGTCGGAGTGCCCGGAGATCAGCGGAGCGACCAGCGGGAGCAGCGCGGCGAGGTCGGTGGACAGGTCGACGTCCATATAGGCCAGCACGGCGGCGTCCGAGGCCGACCAGACCGCGCGCAGCGCCCGGCCCCGGCCCTTCTGCTCCAGCCGGACGGCCCGCACCTCGGGGATCTCCTCGGCCAGGGCGGCGGCGATCTCGGGGGTCGCGTCCACGCTGGCGTTGTCCGCGATGGTGACCCGGAAGGGATACGGGAAGTGTTGGGACAGGTAGGCGTGCAGTCGGCGGACGCAGGGGCGCAGGTCGTGTTCCTCGTTGTAGACCGGGATCACCACGTCGAGGACGGGCCGCCGGCCGTCGGTGGCCGTACGGGGACCGGGGAGTGCGGCGGGTGCGCGGTTGCCGGTGCGACTGGTGCGGATGCTCGTCTGCATGACATCCACCGTCGAGGTCGTGGCTATGTCGGTTGTGTGCCTTCGCTGTGTGCACGCTGTGAGGTCAACTGCTCGCTGGGTGCCGACGCGCTGACCTGCGGTAGCCGAACCGTGAACTGGGTCAGGCCGGGCCGGCTGGTCACCTCGACGGTGCCTGCGTGCGCGGTGACCACCGCGCTGACGATGGCCAGGCCGAGGCCGGTGCTGCCGGCCGCGCGGGACCGTGAGGTGTCGCCCCTGGCGAACCGCTCGAAGATGTCGGGCAGCACCTCGGCCGGGATGCCGGGCCCGTCGTCGGTGACCGTGACGGTGACCTGCTCCCCCGGCCCGTTCGCCAGCGCGGTGGTGACCGTGGCGCCGGCCGGGGTGTGTGTTCGCGCGTTGGTGACCAGGTTGGCCAGCACCTGGTGCAGCCGGGCGCCGTCGCCGATGATGCTGATCGGTTCCTCCGGCAGCTCCAGCCGCCAGACATGCCCCGGCCCGGCGATGTGCGCGTCGCTGACCACGTCCACGATCAACCGGGACAGGTCGACCTCGCGCAGGTCCAGCGGACGGCCGGAATCCAGTCTGGCCAACAGCAGCAGGTCGTCGACGAGGGTGGTCATCCGCGCCGACTCGGACTCGACCCGGCGCATGGCGTGCGCGAGTTCCGGCGGGATCACGTCCCGGCTGCGGTGGGTCAGTTCGGCGTAGCCCCGGATCGCGGCCAGCGGGGTGCGCAGTTCGTGGCTGGCGTCGGCGACGAACTGGCGCGCCCTGGTCTCACTGGCCTGCCGGGCGGCCAGGGCGCCCGCGACGTGCCCGAGCATCCGGTTCAGCGCGGCACCGACCTGGCCGACCTCGGTACTCGGGTCGGTGTCGAGGTCGGGCACGCGCACCGAGAGGCCGACATCGCCCCGGTCCAGTGGCAGCGCGGTGACCTTCGCGGCGGTGTCGGCGACCCGGCGCAGCGGCCGAAGCGTGCGGCGCACGATGATCCAGCCCAGCAACCCGGCCGCCGCCAGTCCGATCAGCGCGACGACACCGAGTGCCCAGCCCAGGGTCCACAGCGTGCTGTCGGAGTCGCGCTCGGAGATCCCGGTGATCACGACGAGCCCCGTTTTCGGCACGCTGGCCAGTAGCCGGTAGTCGCCGCCGTCGGGCAGGTCCATACTGACCGTTCCCTGCGCCGGGGTGATCGTGCGCAGGAGCGTGATGTCCTCGGCGGACAACGGCTTCTGGCACGCCGAATGTGACGATCCGGACCCGCTGTCGGACAACACCGACGCCTGCTCGACCACCCCGTAGCCGATCAGCACCGTCAGCGTGCCGATCGGTTGCCCGACCGGGAACTGCGCGGCGGGGCCGTTGCCGTCGGCCGGTTGGCTGGCCGCGGAACCGCACAGCGCCTCCGGATGTCCATACGGGGGCGGTTGTTGCCCACCCGGTCCGCCACCGCCCGCAGGTCCGCCCGCGCGCAGGCTCGCACCTCTGAGCTGGGTATCGAGTTGGCTCAGCTGCGCGTGACTGACCGCGATCCCGCTGCCGATGCCGATCACGACGCAGACCAGCGCGAGGACCACCAACTGGCCGACGAGCAGTTTGGCGCGCAGCGACCAGCGACCCACCCGCCACCAACGGCGGCCCTCAGCTGGTCGATTTGAGGACATAACCGGCGCCGCGCAGGGTGTGGATCATCGGGGCGCGCCCGACGTCGATCTTCTTGCGCAGGTAGGAGACATAGAGTTCGACGATGTTGGCCTGGCCGCCGAAGTCGTAGTTCCACACCCGGTCCAGGATCTGCGCCTTGCTCAGCACCCGGCGGGCGTTGCGCATCAGGAACCGGAGCAGTTCGAACTCGGTCGCGGTCAACTCGATCAGGTCGCCGCCCCGGTGCACCTCGCGGCTGTCCTCGTCCAGGGTCAGGTCCCCGACCACCAGCAGCGCGCCGGCCGCCTCGGCCGCGACGTGGGTGCGGCGCAGCAGCGCCCGCAGCCGCAACACCACCTCCTCCAGGCTGAACGGCTTGGTCACGTAGTCGTCGCCGCCCGCGGTCAGGCCGGCGATCCGGTCCTCGACGGAGTCGCGCGCGGTCAGGAACAGGACAGGCAGGTTGGGGTTGTGTTCCCGCAGCCGGCGCAGCACGTCCAGACCGCTCAGATCGGGCAGCATGATGTCCAGCACCACGACGTCCGGTCGGAGTTCCCGGGCGATCCGGATCGCGTTGGCGCCGTCGCCCGCGCTGCGCACCTCCCAGCCCTCGTAGCGCAGCGCCATCGTGACGAGTTCGGCGAGGGTCGCCTCGTCGTCGACGACGAGCACCCGGACCGGCGCGCCATCGGCCCGGCGCAGGTCCGCCCGTGGCGAGGGCGTCGCCGTCGCGGCGGGCTCGCGCGCCGGAAATGCCTGCGGGCGGGAGGGGCTCACGGCGGTCATGCTCCGAATACTGATCGCGACGGCTAGGACGAGACTGTGGGCTGTCTGTGGATGCGCTGTGCGTGTCCACGGCCATCTTGCCCCGCGCTCGGACCTACCGCATTCGAAAGGGTTGACCTGCACGGTTACGGTGCGAGGTGGACAGTGACGAGCAGCCGGGGGATCGGTCCTGGCACCGCTCCACGGCGACCACGGCTCGCCCACAGGTTGCCGCTGGAGGCTGGTCAGCAGCAGCGGTCGACCATCAACAGGAGGATCACCACGGTGAGCACCGAGGAAAACCCCGCACCGAGGACCGGACCGACCGCACGGATCAGCGCTGATCCGGGTGGCGGACCGGGCTGGGGCCCACCGTTACCGCCCGGTGGCACTCCGACCGGCCTGCTGGAGACGCCGACCCAGGTCGAGGTGCGGCCGCACTGGCCGGCGCGGAAGGTGATCGGCGCGGTGGCCATCGCGGTGGTGATCGTCGGCGGTGGGACCGCGGTGGCCATTGCGGCGACCCAGCCCACGGCCAGTACCCCGACGCCCAGCGCCGCGAGTTTCGGCGACGGCGGGTACGGCTACCGCGGCGGCGCGAGCGGGCACGGCGGCTGGGGCGGGGCGGGCGGCGGCGCCGCGAGCGCGCTGGGCAACGCGCTGCACGGCGACTTCGTGGTGCGGACCAACACCGGCGG
>CAJCJE010000459.1 GCA_903970565.1 Candidatus Melainabacteria bacterium
GGTGAGGAGCTGGTCGAACTTGCCCTGGGGAAGCAAGCCGACCCGCAGGAAGGTGTCATAGCTCATCTGCAGCACGGCCCTGATGCGCGCGTCGACGGCGCCGGCACCGTCGACCTCCTGATCGGTGTCGAGGTTGATCAGGTGGTGTCGGCCCGCGTTGGGATTGGTCGCGTGCAGGGTGCGGTGCACGCGCCAGCGCTGGTGCTCGTGCAGGAAGGTGAACTCCACACTCATCGCCGAGGCACCATCAGCGATGAGAAGGCGGATTTCCCGGGCTTCCCAGGAGCTTTTGCGGAATAGGGCGAAGGTGATCGCATCGAGCAGGCTGCTCTTGCCCGAGCCGGTGTCACCGAGCACGGCGGCGAGGCGTTTGCCGGTGAAATCGACGGTGACGGTGGTGTCATAGCTCCGCAAACCGGTCAGCCGTAGTTCTAGTGGCCTCATCGCGCCGCCTCCTCAGCCGTGGCGTCGGCGCTGACCAGCAGGTCCGAGCGGTCGATGCCCTGCAGGCCGTGTCCGGAGATGGCGGCGGTCAGCAGGGTTTCCTCGCAGCACGGAGCCGGATCGTGTGGATCGGGTTCGGCCTGCAGGCGGGCGAAGGTGGCCATGGCGTGATCCAGAGCGAGGCCGGTGACGCCGCGGCCGGGAAGGTAGTCCCGGAGCAAGTCCTCAACTCCCGGCAGTTCCTCGGTCGGGGTTTCGGGATCCAGGACGCGGCTCACCGAGCCAGGACGAATCGGGTCGATGTCCACGATGGTCGCCTGCGGCAGCATCGCGGCGAGCGTCTCAGCCAGAGTGTGGGTGGGGGCATCGATGGTCACCACCACCTTGACCCAGGCGTCGCCGACACGAGGGGCCTCCTGCGCGATCTCCTCCAGCGTCCCTGCCAGCCGGACCAGGCGACGACCTGAGGTCAGCGGGACGAGTTCGACACGCGGTGGTGCGCCCGGCGCCAGTTCCACGAGGGTGACGCTTTTGGTGTCGCGGGTCTCGCCGAAGTCCAGCTGCAGCGGGCTGCCGGCGTAGTGGGCGGGAAACCCCGCGCCGTCGACGCGCTGCGGTTTGTGAATATGGCCGAGCGCGCCGTAGTCAACCCCGGGCAGCGCGGAGGCGACGACGGCGTAGTCAGAGCTGACGGTGATCTTGCGCTCGGTGTGGGAGGGGATCGCTCCCTCGACGAACAAGTGCGCCGCGAAGATCAAGAGATCGTGAGGGCCGCGGCCGGTGGCCAACCGGCGGTAGACGTCGGCCTGGACCGCGCGGACGCGCTGCGCGTAGGTGGCGGTCGCCATCGCGGGATTGGTGAACTCGTAGCCGAAGCGGTTGGGATGCAGGTAGGGCAGCGCGCCGACGCGCAGGGTCAGCTCCCCGTCGGCGGCCGGGTAGTCGGCGAGCAACAGTTCGTCCGGGCGGGTGCTGGTGGCGAAACGCACCCGAGCCTGCTCGCGGGGCCGGGTGCCCATGTCGCTCAACATGAATTCGACGTGCCAGAGAACACTGGCGGTGTCGTGGTTACCCGCGACCACGACGACCGGCGCGATGTCGCCGAGACGGCGCAACGCCAACGCGGCACGCCGCACGTCGTCCAGGGTGGGCCGAAATCCGTCGAACAGGTCACCGCTGTGCACGATGAGATCAGGAGCGAAGTCCGCCGCGATCTCGACGATCTCGGCGAGGACCGCGTCGAACTCGGAGTCGCGCCGGTGATGACGTCCGATCTGGCGTCCCAGATGCCAGTCGGAGGTGTGGAATATGCGTCCCATCATGGGGCCGCCTCCCAACGGGGGAAGCCGCGGAGTCGGCGGATGCCGTAGCCGCAGTCGGAGGAGTGGTGCGACCGACCATACACCAAAAATCGGGAACAAGTCGGGAATATCTCGGGAACACTGGTAGGGTGCGTGTATGAGCGATCCTCTTGACGTGCTGGAGATGAACATCCTCCGGCTGCGCCGTGCCATCCGCGATGCCTCCGCCGCCGGTGACACCGAGCGCGCCGGGGAGCTGCGGGCGCAGCTGCGCCGGGCCGAGCGAGCCTGGGACGCCCTGGTCGACACCGGCGATGCCCCCACCGCACCGCAGGTCGTCGAGCAGGCGGACATGTCGCTGGTCCAGGGGGCGATGCTGCCGGCGCGCGAGCACGCGCACCGGGCCCTGATGCTGCTACAGACCCCGGCCGCGCCCAAGCTCATCGTCGACGTGCACACGGCGTTTTTCCCCGGTGAGCTCTCCGGCGCCAAGCTCTCGAGCCTGCGCCGCGACGAGGAACGCTCCTACCGAGCCGCCCCCGGCGCCCGGCCCTACTACCTGTGCCCCGCCTTGACCCACGACCTGCTCTCCCCGGCACGGGCCCTGATGACGATCAGCACCTGGACGCTGGAACAGCGCATCATCGGCCCGTTATCGCCCCGCGTGGATTTTCTGGTCGGCACCATCCGCATCGCCGAAGCGGTCCGGGCCGCCACCGAATCCGCCACAACCGCCAAGACTGAAGGTGCGGGCCCGAGCCCGGCCGCGCTGCGGCTACTCTGGCGCTTCGCCGTGAACGTCCCCGGCGCGACCCCGGTGAGCGGGACCAGCTCCGGTCACGACAGCGCACCGGATCCACGCCAGGTGATCGACGCGGCCGAAGCCGAACTGGAAGTGCACGCCGACGCCGACCGAGCGACCCGCGCGGCCTCCGCCCGGCGTGCACGCAAAGGACTCGCTGAGGACCAACAGCTTTTCGGCGCCCCGCTACAGGACGTCCAGCACACCCAGACCGGGACCTGATCTCGGCACATCCGTGATCCCTCTTCCCCTCGCAAGGATCGCACCACTGTGACAGCACCACTCGACGAACGACTGGCCGCCCTGCGCGGCCCCGCCGACCGGCTGACCTACACCGCCCGGTCCCTGGCCGCGTTGGAGAACAATCCCCGGTGCACGCTGCGCGCCCTCCTGGACGCCTCCGGCTCCGACAAGACCGCGATCGCCGCCCACGCTGGCTACCCGGCACCGTCCGGGCAGTCCTCCTTCGCCATCGCCCGGGGCAATGCCTTCGAGGCGATGGTCAAGAACAACGGCTGCGCCGAACTGCTGCGCCTGCTGCGGGAGATCCTGGATCTCTCCCTGCCCGAAGTGGGCTATCAGGACCTCAACGACGTCGGCGGCGACGGGCGCGCCGCGGTCCGTCACGCCGCACCGAGCAGCTGCTCGTGGCCGCCGCCCAGGGGCGCGAGGACAGCACCCTCTACGACCACCCGATGCTGCGCCTGGTCGTCGGCGGCCATCCGGTTTTTCTGGAACCGGACCTCGTAGCGTTTCGCGTCGACAACCAGTTCCACATCATCGAGATCAAAAGCTTCGCGATCATCGACGGGCAGGCCGACCCGGCACAGGTGCGTGCGGCGACGACCCAGGCGTGCGCATACATCATCGCGCTGCGCGCCCTGCTCGCGCAGGCCGGCATCGGACCGGAGGCAGTGTCGGAGACCATCGTGCTGGTCGCACCGAAGGACTTCACCCTGCGCCCGACCGCGGCGTTCGTCGACGCCCGCAAACAGGTCGCCACGCTGACCCGGCAGCTGGCCCGGATCGAACGCATCGGCGACCTCGTCGACGTGCTTCCCGCCGGCGTGACCTTCGATCTGGACCTCGATGCGAACGGCCGAGCGCAGCGGCCCGCCGAGGACCTGACCGACGCGCTGGATCATGTGCCGGCCACCTACCGTCCCGACTGCCTCAACCATTGCGAAATGGGGTTCTACTGCCGTTCCCGTGCCCGCGCCGACTCCTCCCTGGACGTGCTCGGACCGGCGGTCCGCGAGGAACTCGGCGGCATCGACACCGCCACCATGGCCCTCGGCCTGGCCCGCGGGCAGCTCACCCCTAACGACGATCAGGTCGAGATGGCGATCGCGCTGCGGCACGCGGCGCGGCTGCGCGCCGAACTCCTCGACCCGGCCACGGCACCCGGAGCCGCCTGATGAGCAAAGTGTCGGCGCTGGCCCATCTGGAAGCGATGGAGGCGATGGCCGCTGTCCGTCTCACCGAGTTCCGGCACCGGCGCCTGTCCGACCGGCCGCTCGTCGTGGTCCTGCTGACCATGGCGGGCGAGCGCGGGACTCCTCTGGCGGTCATGGTCGGTGACGCGCGACGCTCGCCGACCCTGCTGGTCCTCGGCCAACCCCGCAACCGCGACCAGCGGATCGTGTTCGCTGCCGAGTTCGGCCGCGTCGTGATCGACTACATCAACTCCTGCCGCCTGGACCGCCGCGAGATCCCCACCCGCG
>CAJCJE010000460.1 GCA_903970565.1 Candidatus Melainabacteria bacterium
CGACCGGCCCCGTGGCATGGACATCACTGTGGTGACCACGGCCAGCAACGACGACGAGGGCCGGGCCTTGCTCAAGGCGCTGGGTTTCCCGTTTAAGGAGAACAGCTAGATGGCGAAGAAGGCTCTGATCAACAAGGCCGCGGCCAAGCCGAAGTTCAAGGTGCGCGGCTATACCCGCTGCCAGCGCTGCGGTCGGCCGCACTCGGTCTACAAGAAGTTCGGCCTGTGCCGGATCTGCCTGCGCGAGATGGCGCACGCCGGCGAGCTGCCCGGCGTCACCAAGTCGTCCTGGTAACAGCTCGTCCCGGCTCGGATTTCGTCTTCGAGCTTCGATCAGGCAGACTTGTCTGGTTGTCCATTGCTTCGCAGCAGGCCCAGGTACCCCCGGGAACCGCTGACGAGAGAGGTAAGACCTATCTATGACGATGACTGACCCCATCGCCGACATGTTGACTCGTCTGCGTAACGCCAACTCGGCGTTCCACGACACCGTCGCGATGCCCCACAGCAAGCTCAAGTCCCACATTGCCGAGATCCTGCAGCAGCAGGGTTACATCGCCGGTTTCCAGGTGACCGACACCGAGGGCGACCTGCCCGGCAAGGTGCTGACCCTGGACCTCAAGTACGGCCCCAATCGCGAGCGCAGCATCGCCGGTGTGCGTCGGGTGTCCAAGCCCGGCCTGCGGGTCTACGCCAAGTCGACCGGCCTGCCCCGTGTTCTCGGCGGTCTCGGTATCGCCATCATCTCGTCCTCGTCCGGTCTGTTGACCGACCGGCAGGCCGCCAAGCGTGGAGTGGGTGGGGAAGTCCTCGCCTACGTCTGGTAGGGGGCAGTACTCATGAGTCGAATTGGCAAGCTGCCGATCCCGGTCCCGAGCGGTGTGGACATCGCCATCGATGGCCAGCAGGTCACGGTGAAGGGCCCTAAGGGCAGCCTCTCGCACGTCGTAGCCGAACCGATCACGGTCGATCAGGCCGACGGCACGCTGAACGTGGTCCGTCCCGACGACGAGCGTGTCTCGAAGTCGCTGCACGGTCTGTCGCGCACGCTCATCGCCAACATGGTCGAGGGCGTCACCGCGGGGTACAGCAAGAAACTCGAAATCGTCGGTACCGGTTACCGCGTCGTGGCCAAGGGTGCCGACCTGGAGTTCGCTCTGGGCTTCAGCCACCCGGTGGTCATCGTCGCACCGGACGGCGTTTCGTTCCGAGTCGAGTCGCCGACGCGTTTCTCCGTCGACGGAATCGACAAGCAGAAAGTCGGCGAAGTGGCCGCCAACATCCGGAAGCTGCGCAAGCCTGACCCTTACAAGGGCAAGGGTGTGCGGTACCAGGGTGAGGTCATCCGTCGCAAGGCCGGAAAGACGGGTAAGTAGCCATGGCTGCCTCCAGCATCGTCAAACGCGCACGGCGCTCGGCCGGAATCTCGGCCACCCGGCGTACGGGTAAGGCTCGTCGGCACTTCCGCCTTCGCAAGAAGGTCGTGGGCACTGAACTGCGTCCGCGTCTGGTTGTGAACCGGTCGGCCCGTCACCTGTTCGTCCAGTTGGTCGACGACGGCAAGGGTGTCACCCTGGCTTCGGGTTCGACCTACAAGCTGACCGACGGCGACAAGACCGCCCAGGCCCGCGAGGTCGGCACGGCACTCGCCGCGGCGGCCAAGGCCGCCGGGGTCACCCAGGTCGTCTTCGACCGCGGTGGCAACACCTACACCGGACGGATCGCGGCCTTCGCCGATGCCGCCCGCGAGGGTGGACTCGAATTCTGATGAACATGCATTTCAACAGTGAGGGAAACGCCTGATGGCTTCCGCAACTCAAGGAACCCAGGGCGCGGGCGCGCAGCGCGCACCGCGTACCGGCGGCAACGAGCGCAGCGGTGGCGGCGAGCGCGGTGGCCGCGATCGTCGTGACGGCCGGTCGGCGCCGGAGAAGAGCGCCCTGCTCGAGCGCGTGGTGACCATCAACCGGGTCGCCAAGGTCGTCAAGGGTGGTCGGCGCTTCAGCTTTACCGCGCTGGTCGTCGTCGGAGACGGCGACGGCACGGTCGGTGTCGGCTACGGCAAGGCCAAGGAAGTTCCCGCGGCCATTGCCAAGGGCGTCGAAGAGGCCAAGAAGAACCAGTTCAAGGTGCCGCGGATCGCGCAGACCATCCCGCATCCGGTCCAGGGCGAGAAGGCTGCCGGTGTCGTACTGCTGAAGCCGGCCAGCCCGGGTACCGGCGTCATCGCCGGTGGTCCGGTGCGTGCCGTGCTGGAATGTGCCGGCATCCACGACATCCTGAGCAAGTCCCTCGGCTCGGACAACCCGATCAACATCGTGCACGCCACCGAGGCCGCCCTGCGCGCTCTCGTGCGGCCGGAAGAGGTTGCGGCTCGCCGTGGCCTGCCGCTCGAGGACGTGGCTCCGGCCGGTCTGCTGCGGGCGCGAGCGGGACAGGGGTCCTGACGTGGCCCGTTTGAAGATCACCCAGACCAAGTCCGAGATCGGCTCCCGGGACAACCAGCGTCAGACGCTGCGGTCCCTCGGGCTGAAGCGGATGCGTGACGTCGTAGTCAAGGAAGATCGCCCCGAGATCCGCGGCATGGTGCAGACCGTGACCCACCTCGTCGCGGTCGAGGAGGTTGAGTAGTCATGGCAGAAGGACCTCTGAAGGTTCATCACCTTCGCCCCGCCGAGGGTGCCAAGTCGGCTAAGATTCGGGTCGGCCGTGGTGAAGGTGGCCGTCGCGGCAAGACCGCCGGCCGGGGTACCAAGGGAACCAAGGCGCGGTACTCCGTTCCTGCCGGTTTCGAGGGTGGCCAGATGCCGATCCACATGCGCCTGCCGAAGCTCAAGGGCTTCCGCAACGCGTTCCGGGTCGAGTTCCAGGTCGTCAACGTGGCCAAGCTGGCGGAGCTCTTCCCCAACGGCGGTTCGGTCTCGCCCGAGGCTCTGATCGAAGCAGGTGCGGTCCGCAAGGGCGCACCGGTGAAGGTGCTGGGTACCGGCGAGCTCGGCGGCGTGAAGCTCGACGTCACCGCGAACGCCTTCTCGGCCAGTGCGGCGGAGAAGATCGCGGCAGCCGGCGGCAGCACCACCACCGTCTGACCTTCGTACGATCGAATGACCTGAAGTGAACGCAGTGCGGGCCGGACGGGAAACCGTCCGGCCCGCCTGCATATGATTACCGAACGCTTGCGAACCGGCG
>CAJCJE010000461.1 GCA_903970565.1 Candidatus Melainabacteria bacterium
CGCCTCGCCGCCGCCGCCGGCATCCCGGTCCTGCTCGCCGCCGCCACCGAAGCCGGCAACGCGCTGGCCGAGGCGGAGGTCGGCACCGCGTTCGCGGCCGGCGGAACCCGGCTGTCGGCCCGCCGCTTCTGGCTCGGCTACGCCGCCGACGCCGCCGGCCGCCTGCACCTCGACGCGGGCGCGGTCACCGCCGTCGTCAGTGGCCGCCGATCCCTGCTGGCCGCCGGCATCACCGGCGCGGACGGCGACTTCGACGCCGGTGACGTCGTCGACCTGCTCGACCCGGCCGGCCAGGTGGTCGCCAGGGGAGTCGTCGCCTACGACGTCACCGAGATGCCCACGCTGATCGGCCGTTCCAGCCACGAACTCACCCCGGAGCTGCGCAGGGAGGTCGTGCACGCCGACGACCTCGTCCCACTCCACGCCTGACCTTCCAAAACGACGCGCGTGCCGATAACCGGTGGCAGCGTGCCCGGTTGGCCCCGTAACCTCGCCCGACGTGGTGACTGATGGCGCGGCACGAGTAGTGCGACTACGGGAACTTCTGGTCGGGGTGGCGGGACTGGCGCTGCTGCGCAACCTCTACGACGGCTCGACCGAGGACGCGCAGCGGCGCATCGCCGACGTGCGCAGAGTCCTCGCCGACGAGGAGTTCGCGGCCGGCGAGGTGACGACCGAGGGCGACGTGGCAACCGGCTACCGGCTCTGGTCCACCCGCTACGACGAGCCGGGAAACCTGCTCATCGCAGTGGAGCAGCCGGCCGTGTGGTCTCTGCTCGACGACATCGAACCCGGTGATGCCCTGGATGCCGCCTGCGGCACCGGCCGGCACGCTCGTCGACTGGTCGACCTCGGTCATCGGGTCACCGGAGTCGACCTGACCCCGGAAATGCTGGCCATCGCCGGCAACGCCGTGCCGCAGGCGCGGTTCCTGCCCGCCGACCTGCTCGCGCTCCCGTTCCCCGCGCAACGGTTCGACCTCGTCGTCTGCGGCCTGGCCATCGCGCACCTGCCGGAGCCGCGTGCCGCCATCGCCGAACTCGGCCGCGTACTGCGACCGGGCGGCAAACTGGTCATCTCGGCTCTGCACCCGTTCCAGGCGCACCTCGGCTGGCACGCGCCGTTCCAGGACGCCGACGGCAACCGAGGCTTCATCCGGGAACACCCGCACACCCACGGCGACTACCTCGCCGCCTTCGGCGCGGCCGGTCTCACCGTGCGCGCCTGCCTTGAGCCGACCCTGGGCCTGGCGGAGGTTGCCGCCAAACGTCGCGCGTTCCGGCACCTGCCCGAGACAACCACCGACGCCTACCTCGGCCTACCCGCCGTCCTCGTCTGGGAGGCCGAGAAGACCTCGGACCCGTTACCGTCGGCATCGGCCTGATCGACCCGAACCCCGGCCCGCGCGCGTTGCGTCGTTCCCATTGGACAGAACCCGCGTCGGCGAGATCTACTTTGTTCGTGGACGATGGCGAGTTGGGGGAGCACGACCGCGCGGAGCGGGACGGCATACCAACGGCATCCGGCGCCGCGCCGGCCCGGGTGTTCGACCGGGCCAGTCCGTGGCGAATCCGGGAACCGCGATCCTCGGTGCTGACCGAGTTGGCCCTGCTGACCGCGGTGGTCACCATCCTGATCCTGCGGGCCGCGCTGGCCGCCACCAACTATCCCAAGGTGGGTAACGGCACCCTGCACATCGCCCACATGCTCTGGGGCGGCCTGCTGATGATCCTCGCGTTCGCCATCCTGCTCCAGGCGGCGGACCGGGTCTGGAAGCCGTTCGCGGCCTTCATGTTCGGCATCGGACTCGGTCTGTTCCTCGACGAGATCGGCAAGTTCATCACCCAGGACAACGACTACTTCTTCAAACCGGCAGTCGCCGTAATGTACGTCATACTGGTGGTGTTCTACCTGATCACCAGGCTGCTGGACCGGTTCGAACACCAGAAACCCGAGTACCACGTCTATTTCGCCGCCCACGCCGCCGGCCTCGCCGCGGTGCACCGACTATCCGAAGTGGACCGACAGAGCGCGCTGCGGCGGCTGGCCCTCGGCGGTGGCGACGAGGAGATCATTCGCGGACTGCGACAGATCCTGCTGGCCGTGGACACCACTCCCGGACGTCGGCTGAGCCTGTTCCAGACATGGGACCGGGTTCGGTCCTGGTCGCTGCGGGTGGCCGGGGTGCGCTGGCTACAGCACGGCGTGGTCGCGTTCTTCCTGGTGGACGGCGTGACCACGCTGGCGTCACTGCTCGGTTCGGACCTGAGCCTGCCGACCTCCGTGGGCGACTGGATCTCCCTGTCCTGGCAGACGGTGGCCGGAGCGCTGACCGTCTTCGGCGCGATCTGCTGGCTGCGTCGCCGATGGCGGTTGCTCGCGCTGCGAATGTTCTACCTGGCCACGCTGGTCAGTATCCTGATCGGTCAGGTCTACACCTTCGCCGACGCCCAGTTCTTCGGTCTGATAGGCCTCGCCAGCGACCTGCTTCTCCTGGTCGTGCTGCGACTGGCCATCACCGCGATTCGAGCCGCCGGCTCCGAAAACAAGTCGGCTGCCGACAATCCAGTCGTCCCCAACCTGGAGAATGACCCAGCCCGCTGACCTCTCCGCAGCCAACCGCTCGGCTCGGCTCAGTTCGGTGAGCACCCATCTCGCCAGGAGCCCAAACCCTGAAGCCCCAAACCTGAAGCCCTCCAACTCTGGAGTCCCAAACCCTGGAGTCCCAAACCCTGGTGCTCCAAACCCTGGAGCCCGCCCATCCCAAAGGGGGATGGCCCCCTGGCCAGTCTATCGGCTCCCCGGCAAATTTGAACCGTTCGCAGGTCAACTGTGGACGGTTCAGCGGACTGTGGACAGCTGTTTGCCGAGAAGCCAGAGTTGTGCTATCTCCGCGAATCGCGTTTGTGCTGTCGTCCGAATCGCGATCGATCCCAATCGCGACAAGCGCCGACGCCAAGCACGAAACCCATTGTCCGGTAACCAAGAATCCGTGGTCCGGTAACCGAGTCAGTAACGTCGACGGATCGCCAGACCTGTGTCGGGTCGCCACATCTCGATCAACAGATGATCCAGCTGCTCAGCTACTCAGCCGGTCAGTGCCAAGGCGAACGGCAGTACCGCTGGCGCGCCGGCCTCACGCAACAGCTTGGCCGCCAGCGTCATCGTCCAACCCGAGTCGACGACGTCGTCGACCAACAGCACCGGTCCATCCACCGTGGACAGGTTGGCGGCGAGGTCGTCCGGCACCGACATGCTGGTCCACAGCTGCGCGAGTCGCCGGGCACTGTTGGCGTTGTGCCCATCGGCACCAGTGGCGCGCACGGTTCCGAGCGGTGTCAATCTGCCCACCGTGGCCAGTCGCTCGCCAAGGTTCGCCACCAACCGCGGTCGCCGCCGGGAGGCCACGGTGACCACTCCCATCGGCCGCCGCGCCCAGTCCCAACTGGCCAACACGGAAATGCACGCGGTGAACACATCGTCCGGCACCGGGCCGTCGACAGTGGTGTCGGCGAGGAGTTCGCGCATCCTGGTGCCCCACCCGATGTCGGTGAGCCGAGCCAGCGCCCGCCCGTCCAACGCGGCCTGGCCGGCGGTGATCTTCCCGGACAGCGGCACCTGCAACGCGCTCATCCCGCTCGGCCACTGCTTGCGCGGGGCGAGATCAACGCCCGGCCTGCGCAGCCGCTCCTGTGCCGCCTCGGTCGTCGCCAAGGACACCTCGGTGCTCCACCGTCGACCGGTGCAGTTGTCACATCGCCCGCACGGCGCGGCATGGGCGTCGTCCAGTTGCCGCAACAGGAATTCCATTCGACAGCCGCTCGTCGACTGGTAGTCCAGCATTGCCTGCGACTCGACCGCGCGGGCCTTCTCGATCCGCCGATA
>CAJCJE010000462.1 GCA_903970565.1 Candidatus Melainabacteria bacterium
AGGTTCTTCGGCGGTACCTTCGTCGCGACGTAGAGCTTGCGGCCGGGATGGCGGCGCAGCAGCGCGCCCAGCATCTCTTCGCTGATGCCCCGGCCGTAGGCCCAGGCAGTGTCGAAGAAGTTGCAGCCCAGCTCGACCGCGAGGTCGAGGCACTCCGGCGCCGTGTCGTGGTCCTCACCGGTGAATCCGCCCGGCCCGCCCGCGATACCCCACATGCCGTATCCGACCTCGCTGATCTCCCAGCCGAGCCGGCCGAAGGTGCGATACCGCATCAGAGTGTCCTCCCGTTGGTGGTGGCGAATTCCGAGGTCCGCTCGGGCCTGCGCGGCAGCGAACGCAGGTAGGTCCGGTACGCGGCCAGCCACGGCGCCAGCGGTTCGTCGGGCAGCCCCCAGCGCCGTTGCGCCGCAGCGTATCCGGTTCCATCGTAACGGCCGACGTTGTCGGTCAGCGATTCCGCGAGTTCCGCCCGCAACCGCGACTCGGGCAACTCGCCGGGCGATGGCAGCAAGGCGGCCAGCATGGTCAGCTCCCGGTCGTGGGTGCCGGCGGTGGCGCCGAGCGCGGCGACGAACTCCGTGCAGGACACGGTGGGCAGCTCGTCGAGGAGCGCGGTGAAGTTCACCCGCTCCGGATGCCGCAGGTGCAGGGTCGAGCCCCACGACACCGGGTCGAGCACGGCCGCCACGATCCGGGCGCTCACCTGATCGACCGGGGTGTAGTCGGAGAAGATGTCGACGTCGGGCCGGATACCGAGCCGGTGGAACGCGGAGAGCAGCAGGTTGCTCAGCGCCGCGCGGTTGGGCAGCCCGTTGTCACTGGCCGGCATGATCTCGCCCAGCCGCAGGATGGTGACCGGGGCGCCGCGCCGCCGCGCCAGCGCCAGCATCCGTTCGGCCACCCATTTGGACCGGTTGTAACCGCCGGGCGGCGCGTCGATCGAGAGCACGTCGACGTCCTCGGGCAGCGGTACCGACGTGCCGGCGGTGGCCGACTGGAGCGCGGCGAGCGTGCCGATGTGGTGCAGCGGCACCGATCTGCGCTCGGTCGCCAGGCGCAGCAGTTCGGCCGTGCCGAGCACGTTGGTGCGCCGGTGGGCCCGGTAGTCGTAGAGGAAGTTCACCAGCGCGCCCGCGTGCAGCACCAGGTCGGCCGAATCGGCCAGCCGGTTCCAGGTGTCCTCGGGCAGCGCCAGCCGGGGCAGGGACAGGTCCGCGGCGACCCCGGTGACCCGGTCGGTGAACGAGTGCTGCCACCAGCCGCGTTCGGCGAGGGCGTCGATCACCCTGCGGGTCGCGCGATCGTCGTCACCCGCGCGGACCAGGCAGATCAGCTCAAGGTCGGTATTCGCCAGGATCTCCGCGGCGATACCGGCCCCGACGAACCCGGTGGCGCCGGTCAACAGGACCGTGCGCGGACGTTCACGGGTCACGGCGGCGTAGTCGCGGTCCGGCAGCGACTCGATGGCGTCGGCCGCCATCAACTCCTCCTCCGACCGCGCGATCGCCTCGTCGGCCTGGTAGGTGCGGACCACAAGGGCCAGCCGCTCGGCGGTGGGGTGGTCGAACAGGTCCTGCGCGCAGACCTCCTGAACGCCGAACTCGACGCGGATCGTGTTCACCACCGTCAGCGCGCGCAACGAGTCGCCGCCCGCGTCCATGAAGTGCTCGTCCGGGCCGAGATCGGGCCGGTGCAGCACGGTGCGCATGGACTGCAACACCCGTGTCCGCAAGTCGGTGGATGCCGCGTCCTCGCGCAGCCGCGCCGCGTCCAGCGCCAGCCGGTCCTCAAGCAGCCTGCGCAGTTCGTCGCGGTCGGCCTTGGCGTTGTCGTTCACCGGGATCGACACCAGCGGGAAGTAGCGCGTGGGCACGCTGGCGCGCGGCAGCAAGGCGCGCAGGTGCGCCCGCAGTTCCGCCTCGGTCGGGTGTGTCCCGCACGCGACGAACAACGCGATCGACTTGTCCGCTCCCTCATCGGCGATGAGCACCTCCGCCTGGCGGACTCCGGCACAGGATTCGGCGACCGCCTTGATCTCGTCCAGTTCGATCCGCATCCCGCCGATCTTCACCTGGAAGTCCTTGCGGCCGACGAAGAACAGCCTGCCGTGCTCGTCCATCCGGCCGATGTCGCCGGTCAGGTACACCCGGCTACCCGGAATCCGGTCCGGCAACGGATTGGGCACGAACACCCGGGCCGTCGCCGAGGCCGCCCGCAGATAGCCCGCGCCGACGCAGGCGCCGCCGATCATGATCTCGCCGATCTCGCCGGTGGGCACCGGCCGCAGCTCGTCGTCGACGACCGCGGCGTGGCAGTTGTCGATCGGCCTGCCCAACGGCACCAGGTCGCCGTCGGCCTCGCTCATCGGGTGAAACGCCATGCCGATCGCGGTCTCGGTCGGACCGTAACCGTTGGTGACCCGCAGGTCGGGCAGCAGCCCGGTGAGGGTCCGCACGGCCCGCCGGTTCACCGGCTCGCTGCCGACCACCAGCCACCGCAACGAGGCCAGTTTGTCCACCAGCTCCGGTTCGCCCTCGACCAGCGACACCAACGCGTTGAAGATGCTGGACACGAAGTCCGACGCGGTCACCCGGTGTTCGGCGATCAGGTCCACGGTGCGGTGCAGGTTCAGGAACTCGCGGTGCACCGGCAGGATCGTCGCGCCGCCAACGGTCAGCGGCCAGAACAACTGCCACAGTGAGGAGTCGAACGTGTGCTTGCTGTTCTGCAACACCACTTCCTCGCCGGTGGCGCGGAAGTAGCGGGTCATGAACCGGAACCGGTTGGCCAGCCCGCCGTGCAGGTTCACCGCGCACTTGGGCGTCCCGGTGGTACCGGAGGTGAAGATGCCATACACCGGCTCGTCGGCCGAACAGTCCACCGCGGCACGGTCCGGGTTCGGCGTGATCCGGCGGATGTCGGCCCGCATCCGCCGCGCCGGATGCCCCTCCGGTGGCGGAACCTGGCCGTGCAGCAACACTTTCGGGTTCAGCACGTCCAAGGCGGCCCGCACCCGGTCGACCGGCCACAGCGGGTCCAGCGGCACGAACACCGCGCCCAGTTTCATCGCGGCAAGGCAGGACACCGGCAGTTCCAGACAGTTCACCATCAGCACCGGCACCAGATCACCCCGGCCGACCCCGGCAGCGGCCAGCTCGTCGGCGAGGCCGCCGGCCAGCGCGTCGATTCGGGCGTAGGTCAGCGTGGAGTGCTGGTAGGTCATCGCGGGCCGGTCCGGCGTACGGCGGGCCTGCCGCTCGATCAGCAGCGGTACGGACACGTACGGGCTCAACTCGGTGTCCCCCGAGGACACCGACGGTGCGGCAGCGGAGTGCATCGATCCCCCGGCTTCTCAGGCGAGCGCGTTGTCCAGATCCTCGATGACGTCGGACACGTCATCGGTGTAGCCGAGCGCGAGCCGGATCGTGCCCCGGCTCACTCCGATGGTGCGCAACTTCGCGTCGTCGTACTCGAAGTAGGTGAAGAACGTGCTCTGCTCCACCAGCGTCTGCGGAGCGCCGAAGTTCGACGCCATGAACGGCAGCCGCAGCCGGTCCACCACTTCGGCGGTCTCCGCTTCGGTCCGGTCCAGTTCGAAGGTGACCACGCCACCGTGCCCGGTCAGGTACTGCTGGGCGAGCTTGTAGTGCGGATGGCTGGGCAGCCCGGTGTAGTAGACCCGGCTGACCGCGGGGTGCGCGTCAAGGTGCTCGGCCACGGCCATTGCCTGCCCGTTCACCCGGTCCATCCGCAGCGGCAGGGTGTAGAGACTGCGCCGCAGCAACGCCGCGACGTGCCCGTCGGCCACCGGCCCCGTGGTGTCGCGGTACCAGCGGATCTGCTCGATCAGATCCGCCCGGCCCGACATCACCCCGGCGACGATGTCCCCGTGGCCGCCAAGGTACTTGGTAGCGCTGAACAGGGACAGGTCCACGCCCCAGCGCAACGCGTGGAAGTTCGGCGGCGGCGAGAACGAGCTGTCCAGCGTCACGATCACGTCGGGGCCGAGGATCTCACGGACCCGTTCGACGTCGATCAGGTACATGTGCGGTGAGGACGGCATCTCCAGGTGGACCAGGCGCACCTGGTCACGCAGTGCGCGAACACCTTCACAGAACGCGTCCGGGTCACGGATGGAGATCTCGTGCACGATGATGCCGAACTTGGTCAGTATCTCGTGGAAGACGTTGCGCACCTGCCGGTAGGATTCGGCGGCCAGCACGACGTGGTCACCCGAACGCAACAACGCCAGGAATGCCGTTGTGTGCGCGGCCATTCCGGACGCGAACAGCAGCGACGCCTGCGCCTCGTTCAACTCGGTGAGCTGCTCCTCCACCCCGAGCCAGGTGGGATTGCTGTAGCGCCCGTAACGTCCAGCCGCCGCCGAGCGCTCGTGCAGGCCGGCGCGTACGTGCTCCGCGTCGTCGAAATAGTAGGAAGCGCTCTGGTACGTGGGTGGTTCCACGCTGTTGCCGTACAGGTCCTGACTGCGCTGCCTCGTCATTGCCTGCTGCCTTCGCGGGACTGCGCGAGCGTTTCCATGATCCTCCGAAACTTCCCCTGAGCTGGAGCGAGATCATCGCCCCTTCGACGGTCCCAGTTCCCCAGTGCCCGTGCCGTCGGAAAACCCTAGCAGGCAGCAGGGGTGATATCGAAGTATTCAACCAAAGTATTCCGTTGAGCTATTCGGTCCTATCGGGCATATCAAATGATGCCGATCTTTCCATTGTTCCGTTCGCGTTTTTCCGATCGGCCGGTCCGCCCAGTACGCCGTCATCCGTCGCGACCATTGTTTCCACATTCTGGACAGGACACTGCCCGGTCACCAGCCCATCTCCGTGAGCTTGGCCAGAATCAGCTCCACCGCATCCTCGGGACGGCTACGGGTCGTGTCGATCCGCACCTCCGGATTCTCGGGAGGTTCATACGGCGAATCGATGCCGGTGAAATCCCGGAGTTGACCCGAACGGGCCTTGCGGTAAAGGCCTTTCGGGTCCCGGGCCTCGGCAACGGCCAGCGGGGTGTCCACGAACACCTCGCAGAACTCGGTCGATTCCACCAGTCCTCGCGCCAGCGCGCGCTCCGCGTGGAACGGTGCGATGAACGAGACCAGCACGATCAGGCCCGCGTCGACCATCAGCTTCGCGACCTCGGCGATCCGCCTGATGTTCTCGGCCCGATCGGCCTCGCTGAACCCCAGATCGCGGTTGAGGCCGTGCCGGACGTTGTCGCCGTCGAGCAGATAGGTGTGCCTGCCCTGTGCGTGTAGCTGTTGCTCCAGCAGGTTGGCGATGGTCGACTTGCCGGCCCCGGACAGTCCGGTGAACCAGACGATGCCGGGCATATGACCGTTGCGTACCGTTCTGGCCTGCTTGTTGACGTCCATCGTCTGCCAGCGCACGTCTCCGGAGGAACGCAGCGCGTCGCGCAGCAGCCCGGCCCCCAGCGTCGCGTGGTCGAACCGGTCCATGACGAGGAACCCACCGGTGTGATGGTTCGAGATATACGGATCAAAGGCGACATTGCCGTGGGTGACCAGCTCACAGGTCCCCATCTCGTTGAACCCCAACACGTCCGCCGGAACCCGCGCCAGCGTGTCGAGATCGGTCCGGTAGCGGATGCCGGTGACCGTGCCGGCAACGGTGCGAGTGCCGATCTTCAGGTCGTAGGACCGTCCCAGCACCAGCGGGCTCTCCGCCAGCCAGGCGATCTCGGCGACGAACCGGTTACCGACCAGGGCCGGTTCATCGGCCGAGCACAGCAGTTCGCCCCGGCTGATGTCGAGATCGTCGGCCAGCGTGACCGTAATGGACTCTCCCGCGACGGCGAGTTCAACCTCACCCGACGGTCCGAGAATCCGCTCGATCCGGGATTCCCGCCCACTGGG
>CAJCJE010000463.1 GCA_903970565.1 Candidatus Melainabacteria bacterium
CTCCCGCTCGACCAACACCACCGGGGCACCGTCGGCGAACAACCGTCGCGCCCACTCCTCGGCCTGCGCCGGGTCCGCGCAGGCACGCACGCCGACCGAACCCGAACCCCGGCTGGGTTTGACCACCACCCGTCCGAACCGCCGGGCCGCCGCCGCGACGGTCGCGGGTGTCGTGCAGCCGGCGAAGTCCGGTACTCCCAGGCCGCGTAGGTGGTGCCGGGCGGCCAGCTTGTCGCGGCACAGGGCTATTGCGGCCGGATCAACCCCGGGCAGTCCGAGATCGCGGGCGACCTGGGCGGCGGTGCCGATGAAGTACTCGCTGCTGCTGGTGATCCCGCACAGGCCGGGCAGCGCGGCGCACGTCGCCCGCACGGCGGCCGGCGAGGCAGTGTCGGTCAGCCGGACGTCGAGGTCGAGTTCGGCGGCGTACGGGTAGTGCCGCTCACCCTTCGTCAGCAGCACTGGGCGCAGTCCGAGCGCCCGCGCCGCCAGGGCGAAATCCCGTCCCGTACCGGTGGTGTTGCTCTCCACCAGCACCAGCACCGGGGCGGTCATCGGCCGACCCGCGCGATCAGGGCACCGACGCCGGCCTGCCGCCGCAAGCCGGCCGCCCGTACGCGGGCGGACCAGTCGAGCGCGGCCCGCACCCGCTCCTGCCAGCCGGTCACGAGCCGCTCGTGCGCACGGTCGAACGAGCCGGGTCCGGGTCCGCCGCCGAAGTCGGTCGCCGCGCACACCGTCACCGGGTCCAGATCCGCCACCGTCGAACCGGGGTCCACGGCGTGGCCCTCGGCGGCGAGGATGCGGCGCAGGTGGTGCGCCGCCGACGCGGTCACCATCGCGGCCCCCGGGGCCGATCCGATGCCTGCCAGGTCGGTGATCAACCTGCCGACCGCGTGGTGCGCGGTCCGGAACGGCACGCCGGCGACCACGAGGCGGTTGGCCAACGCGGTCGCCACCGTGCCGTTGCGTTCGGCGTCCGCCAGCATCGTCGCCGTCCGCGGCCGTACCCCGGCGACCACCGACAGCATGAGGCCGAGCATGTCCGTCAACTGCCGCAACGCGGGCCACACCGGTGCGACGGCTTCGGTGGTGACCTCGACGGAGTTGCCGAAGGGCACCGCCCGCATCGTGCTCACCATCGCCGTCCACACGCCGATCAGGCCCCCCGCGCCGCCCTTGACATGCTCCAGGAGGAACGGGTTGCGCTTCTGCGGCATCGCGGAGCTGGAGCCGACCAGGCTGTCCGGGAACTCGACCAGCCCGAACTCGGGCGTGCTCCACAGCTGGAGGTCGGCGGCCAGCCGCGACAGCGTGATCCCGGCCATCGCACCGGCCGACACCAGCCGAACCAGGCCATCGCGGGACGCCACCGCGTACCCCGCGTGTTCGACCGGCTCGTCGAACCCGAGCAACCGTGCGGTGTGCGCGGGATCGATCGGGAGGTCGGTGCCCGCTCCCGCCGCCGCACCCAGCGGACACCGGCGCAGTGACTGGGCGGCTTGCCAGACACCTGTGACGTCCTGCTCCAGGGCCTCGGCAATGCCGAGCAGGTACCAGCCGTAGCTGACCGGCACGGCGGGTTGGTACTGGCTGTAGGCCGGCATCACCACGTGCCGGTGCCGACGTGCGGTCGCCAGGAGCACGGCCTGCAACCGCAGCAGGTCGCCGAACAACGCCTCGATCTGTTCACGGGCCCGCAGCTGGTGCACCGTGGCCTTCAGGTCGTTGCGCGAGCGCCCGGTGTGCAGCACTCCCCCGACCTCGGGCCCGAGCGTGCCGATCAGGTGCTCCTCGTAGAGCAGATACGCTCCGCGCGCCGCCGGTCGACCGCGCAGCGCGTCGAAGTCGTTACGGCGCAACCAGTCGATCTCGTCGAGCAACGCCGCCGCGGCGGCCGGATCGATCAGCCCACGCGCGGTGAGCATGAGCAGGTGGGCCTGATCGACGGTGCTCACCCAGGGCAGCTCGGCATCGATCCCGGCGTCCGCGGTGGCTCCGAACACGATCCCGGCAGCCCGTGCGCCCAACCCCTTCGAGACCCGACCCGTGTCCACAGTGGACTTCACCGGCCGGTCGCGGGCCGGCCCGACCGCAGGGCCGACGCGGGTTGTTTCGCCGGCGGGGTTTTCGGGACCGGTGATCACGGGGGCGGCCATCACGCCGCCACCTCGACCACGGCACCGGACACCTCGGCCAACGACCGCCGTCCCCACAGCGTGCGGCACCAGCCGGGCCCGGCCTGTAGGGGGGTGTCCACGGTGAGCGGCGCGGTGTCCACGCCACCGCCGGTCCAGCCGTTGCCGCGCAGCCAGCCGTCGTCGTAGACGGTGTCCAGGTAGCGGTACCCCTCGTCGGGCAGCACGACGACGGTCAGGGCATCCGCGTTGCGCGCCGCCCACCACGTCGCCGCCAGGTAGGACGCGCCACTGGTCGGGCCCATGAAAAGCGCGTGCTTGCGGTGCAGGGCCCGGGTGGCCGCGTAGGCGTCGGCCGCGCCGATCCAGTGCACCTCGTCGAACTGGCGGTGGTCCAGGTTCGCCGGGATGAGGCTGTTGCCCAGGCCCCGCAGTGTCCGGTGGCCGTCGGGCTGGCCGAACAGCACGCTGCGGTGCGTGTCCACGCCGATCGCGGTCAGGTCCGGGAACGCCTCTCGCAGCGCGCTCGTCGTGCCGCTCATCGACCCGCCCGACCCGACCGGGCCGACCAGGCAGTCGACCTGGCCCACCTGCTCGGCGAGCAGACTCGCGACCAGCGCGTAGGAGGCCGGGTTCGCCGGATTGGAGTACTGCTGCGGGCAGAACGCCGAGGGCAGCCCCGCCATCAGCTCGGCGACTCTGGCCAACCGGGTCGGCTGGTAACCGCCACCCGGTGCGCGGTGCGACACGATGTCCACGGTCGCGCCGAGGTCCTCCAGCCTGCGCCGCAGGGGTGCGTCGATCACCGGGTCGCTGACCAGCACCAACGGCCGGCTGGTGAGGGCGCACTCCATCGCGAGCGCCAGACCGAACGTGCCGGACGTGGTCTCCACGACCGTGGTGTCCGGCTCCAGCAGGCCCTCGTCCGCCGCCCGCCGCATGATGTGCCGGGCGGGGATCATCTTCATCAGCCGGTAGGACAGTGCGTAGAGGTTGTCGGTCAACCGGACCACCGTCGGAATCCGATACGCCTCGACAACGTCGCCGAACGCCGTCATGGCTCAGCCTCCGAATCGCTGGCGCAGGCTGAGCGGACGCATGTCGGTCCACACCTGGTCGATGTGCGCAAGGCACTCCTCCCGCGTCCCCGCCGTGCCCTGGGCCCGCCACCCCGGCGGGAGGTCGCGGCCGGTTGGCCAGATCGAGTACTGCTCCTCGTGGTTCACCACGACCTGATAGGCCGTCGGCGTCTCGGGCTGCATGTCCGCCGCCTTTCCCTCACTCGTCCGGCGCTCGCCTGCCGGACCGCTGACACCAGCGTCGAGCAGCGGATTTGCTCGCGGCTATCCGCGGACTATCCCGGTGCGACGGCGGAGGGGAACCGAAGGTGGAACCGATAGCGCCGGACGGTTGCGTGATGGCATACCCCGGCCGTTCGGGCCGGTCCGGCACACGAGACAGGTCGAGGCCCATGAGCATTCCCACCGAAGGATCAGTGCGTCCGTCCGCGTGGCCGCGGCCCGGACTCGAACCGCGCGTGGACGGCGCGCGGATGCTGCGCAGGTTGGCCGAGATGTCCCGGGTCGGCGCCCGTCCGGGCCGTGGCATCACCCGGCTCGGACTCACCGCCGAGGAGACCGCCGCCCGCGCGCTGCTGGCCGAGCAGTGCCGCGGCGACGGTCTGGTGAGCGCGACCGACAAGGCGGGCAACCTCGTCATCCGGCGCGGTCGCAGGGCTCGTCGTGACCGGCCGGCGCTGCTGATGGGCTCGCACATCGACACGGTGGCCGACGGCGGCAGGCTGGACGGCGCGTACGGCGTGACGGCCGCCTGCGAGGTGCTGAGCATGTTGAACCAGCACAACGTCGACCTTGCCTACGAGCCGGTCGCGGTGGCGTTCACCAACGAAGAGGGCGCCTTGTTCCCCTACCCGTTCTTCGGCTCTCTCGGCCTGGCCGGACAGGTGGACACCGAGCAGGCCAGGCGGATGAGCGCCGAGGGCGTCGCACTGCCCGACGCGCTGCGCGCCGCCGGCGGCGACCTGGACCGCATCGACGAGGCCGCGTGGCCTGCCGGGTCGGTCGCCGGTTACCTGGAACTGCACATCGAGCAGGGGCCGGTGCTGGAGGCCGCCGACGTCCCCATCGGCGTCGTGCATTCCATCACGGGTCGGACCGTCCTGGACATCACCGTCAGCGGCGGCCAGAACCACGCCGGGACGACTCCGATGCGGATGCGCCACGACGCGCTCACCGTGGCGGCCAGGGTCGTGCTCGCGGTCGAGCGGCTGGCCCGTGTCCGCGACCTGTGCCGGGTGGCCACGGTAGGGCGGATCGTCGCGGAACCCAACGTCACCAACGTGATCCCCGGAACCGTGCGGCTCACCGCCGAGATCCGCGACGGCCGGGCGGCCCGGCTGCGCGCGGCCGAGCAGGTGATCAGCACCGAGCTGGCCCAACTGGCAACTGCCACCGACACCGGGATCACCGTGAAGATCAACCCCGTCACCGAACCGGTCGACACCGACGGCACGCTGCGCCGCGCGGTCACCGACGCGGCGTACGAGTTGGGCCTGCGGCATATGGAGATGGACAGCGGCGCGGGGCACGACGCGCAGATCGTGGCGGCGATCGCCCCGGTAGGGATGATCTTCGTGCCGAGCCGCGACGGTGTCAGTCACGCCCCCTGCGAACACACCGAGGACGTCCACCTGGTTGCGGGCGCGAACACCCTGCTGCGCACCGTGCTCAAGGTGGCCCAGCCGTGACCGGACAGAAGGAGACAGCGATGAAGGGTCCTGAACGGATCGCCGTGTTCTGCGGCGCCAACCCCGGACGAGGAGGCGCCTACCTGGCCCAGGCCGCCAGGTTGGGCACCGAGTTGGGCAGGCGCGGCCTCGGTCTGGTCTATGGCGGGAGTGCCGAGGGCGTGATGGGCGCGGTGGCCGACGCGACACTCGC
>CAJCJE010000464.1 GCA_903970565.1 Candidatus Melainabacteria bacterium
CCGGCTTCACCGCACTGCTGGAGACCACCCGCCGGCAGCTGCCGGCGGCGGTACTGGCCATCGTGCTGGACGTGGCCAAGGTGCTGACCGTGGTGCAGGAGGTCGACCTCGGGGTGGCCGAGGCGCGGTTCGCGCCACGGCAGGCCCTCGCCGACATCACCCAACAGCGCAACGGCCTGGTCCATCGCGGTTTCGTCACCGACACCGGCGCGGCCCGGCTGCCGGACGTGCTGCGCTATCTGCGCGGCATCCAGCAGCGGCTGGAGAAACTGGCCACCAACCCGGCCCGCGACGAGACCTGGCGCCAGCAGGTCGAAAACGTCCGCGCGGCCTACCAGGAACTGCTGGCCGCGGTCCCGGCCGGCCGGTCGCCCAGCCGTGAGCTGCTGGCGGTGCGCTGGATGATCGAGGAACTGCGGGTGAGCTATTTCGCGCAGACGCTGGGCACCGCGTATCCGGTGTCGGACAAGCGAATCTACCGCGCGCTGGACGCCCTCGAACGGCCCTCGGTCTCGCTGGCCCGCTGAGTCCGACCGGTCAGCCCCGGCACTCTGCCGTGCGCGCGGAGGACGCCGAGCACGACCAGGATCGCGCCGGCGGGTTCGTTCCAGCGCGGGTGTTCGTGCAGCAGCACCACGCCGAGCAGCACGCCGACGACCGGGACCAGGTAGGTGACCGCGGCGCCGTTCACCGCGCCCCAGGCGGTCACGATGGTGGTGTTCCAGACATACGCGATCCCGGTGCCCGCCGCGCCCAGCGCCGCCATCGCCAACCCGATCGAGATACTCAGGTGCGGGGCCGGGGTGCGAATCCAGGGCAGCGCGGCCAGCATCACCAGCGCGCCGATGGCCACCTGGCCGAACGCGACACTGCACGCGGGCAGGCCGCGCGGGGTGACGAACCGGCGCAGGTAGCAGAACCCGATGCCGTAGCAGAACGTGGCGCCGAGACAGGCCAGTTCGGCGTGCAGCGAGTTCCCGCCGGCGCCCCGCTGCCACGGACCGATCAGCGTGACGACGCCGAGAAAACCGAACAGCAGGCCGAGGACCCGGCCGAGGTTCAGTTTCTCCTCGGGCAGCGCGAGCACGGTGACCAGCATCGTCATCAGTGGCGTCGTCGCGTTCAGGATGCTGGCCACGCCGGAGGACATCTGCTTCTCGGCTATGGCGAACAACAGGAACGGCACCACGCACAGCACGATCGCCAACACGGCCAGATGCCCCCACTCCCGCGCCTCGCGCGGCAACCGCTGTCGGGTGACCACCAGCACGAGACCCAGCGCGACCGCGCCGAAACCGAGCCGTGCCAACACCACCTGGGCGGGGGACAGGCCACCGTCACCGACCTTGATCAGCAGAAAACTCGAACCCCAGACCAGCGCGAGCAGCACGAACCGCGCCGTCACCCGACCATTGCCCACCCGATCGCCAGTCCGCGTCACTCGGAGAGCTAACCGTGACGGTCCTCGGGGGCGCCAGCGGATTTCTCCTATGAGTCCGAAGTGGACCGAGTCTCGGCGGGGAATACTTGTATAAATGAACATATCAGCAGGTATGGTCACTGTTAGGATGATCGGCGTGGGTCATGGAGTCGAGGGTCGGGACACGCCTGCCGCGTCGTTGGACGCGGACAGCGCGCAGACCGTCGCGACCACCCTCCAGGCACTGGCCACGCCGAGCCGGCTGCTGATGCTGACCCGGTTGCGGCACGGCCCGTGCACGGTCGGCGAACTGGCCAGCGCGGTGGAGATGGAGCAGTCCGCCGTGTCCCACCAACTGCGCCTGCTGCGCAATCTCGGCCTGGTCACCGGCCGGCGCGCCGGCCGCAGCATCGTCTACAGCCTCTATGACAGCCACGTCGCGCAGCTGCTCGACCAGGCCGTCTACCACATCGAGCACCTGCGCCTCGGCGTCCGCGACGCCCCTCCGGCGACCGCCTGAGCCCGTCGTCCTCCCGCCCGTTGGTATCCGGGCATCAGCCGGGACCGATCCTTTTCCACCCGCCGTTCACTGTGAACATTTCACAGTGAACGCCGCCCGGCCTGGTGGGTGCCCGGCCCCCGGCGCGTCCGGTTTCACGGCCTAGTTTCCTGCCTGCCACGGGCCACCGCCCGCGCCAGCACCTGCCGCGCGAGCGGCCGAACAGGACAGTTCCCTAAACTGACGCCCGTGTCTGATTTCCGGCCGCTGATCGCGCCCAGCATCCTGTCCGCCGACTTCGCCCGCCTCGCCGACGAGGTCGCCGCGGTGGCGGGCGCCGACTGGTTGCACGTCGACGTGATGGACGGCCACTTCGTACCGAACCTGACCATCGGGCTGCCCGTGGTGCAGGCGATCCTGCCGGTCACCGACATTCCGGTGGACTGCCACCTGATGATCGAGGACCCGGACCGCTGGGCGATCGGGTACGCCGAGGCCGGCGCCTACAACGTCACCGTGCACGTCGAGGCCGCGCGCGACCCGGTGAAGCTGGCCGCGAACCTGCGCGCGGCCGGCGCGAGGGCCGGCCTGTCGATCAAGCCCGGTACGCCGCTGGAACCGCACATCGAGACCCTTCGGCACTACGACACGCTGCTGGTGATGTCCGTCGAGCCGGGTTTCGGCGGCCAGTCGTTCATCGCGGACGTGCTGGACAAGGTGCGCGCCGCGCGCCGCCTGGTGGACACCGGGCACCTGCGGGTGCTCGTCGAGATCGACGGCGGCATCAACGCCGACACCATCGAACAGGCCGCCGAGGCCGGCGTGGACTGCTTCGTGGCCGGCTCGGCCGTCTACGGCGCCGACGAGCCGGCCCACGCGGTCGAGGCCCTGCGCGAGCTGGCCGGCACGTCCGCGCACCGAGCCGGCTGAGCCGATGCCGCCCGCTGGCCCCGTTCCGGCCGACGCTGCCCCGACCGATGCGCTGCTGCGCGCCGCGATG
>CAJCJE010000465.1 GCA_903970565.1 Candidatus Melainabacteria bacterium
GCGACGGCGAGGGCGATCGGGGAGAAGCGGGCTCGCGAGGTCTGGTTCCTGTGCCGCCGCTACAGCCCGGAGAAGGCCGAGGAGTGGGGCCTGGTCAACAAGATCGTCCCGGCCGACCAGCTCCGCGCGGAGGTACGGGCCTGGGCCGACGAGATCCTGCAACTCTCGCCCACCGCGTTGAAGGTGCTCAAGCAGTCGTTCAACGCGGACACCGAGCATTTCGCCGGCATCGGACAGATGGCCTACTCGAGCCTGAAACTGTTCGGTGAGTCGGCGGAGGCGCAGGAAGGTATCGCCGCGTTCAACGAGAAGCGCAAGCCCGACTTCGCGGGACATCGCACCCACTGAACCGGCAGCACCCGAACCCGGCGACGGACCGGGCACGACGATTCGAGGTCGACGATGTTCGTGCCCACCAGGAGCCCGTATGCGCCGGATCTGCTCGACGGCAAGCGAATCCTGATCACCGGCGGCGGGACCGGGCTCGGTCGCGGTGTGGCGCGCCATCTGGTCGAGCACGGGGCACAGGTGCACCTGTGGGGGCGCCGGGAGGGCGTGCTGGCGGAGGCGGCGACGTACGCCGCGGGATCGCGGCCGGGTGCCGTCCACCATCAGACGGTCAACGTTCGCGACGGCGACCTGGTCGATGCGGCGATGACCGAACTCTGGGCCGAGTACGGCCCGCTGACCGGCGTGTTGAACAACGCGGCCGCGAACTTCATCGCACCGACCGAGTCGCTGAGCCCTCGTGCGTTCGAGGCCGTCACCTCCACGGTGATGCAGGGCTCGTTCCACACCACGCACGCGGCCGGTCGCCGGTGGATCGCCGAAGGTCTGCCCGGCAGCGTGCTGTCCACGCTGACGACCTGGGTCTGGACCGGCTCGGCGTTCGTGGTGCCCTCGGCTATGGCGAAGGCAGCCGTGCACGCGATGACCATGTCACTCGCGGTGGAGTGGGCGAAGTACCGAATCCGGCTCAACGCGGTGGCGCCGGGCCCGATCCCCACCGACTACGCCTGGGACGTGCTCAGTCCCACGGACAAGAGCGCGGTCGGCGCCACGCAGGCCGATCAGATTCCGATGGGGCGCATGGGCATCATCGAGGAGTTGGCGAATCTGACGATCTTCCTGCTCTCCGACGCCTGCCAGTACCTGACCGGGCAGACGATCGCGATGGACGGCGGCCAAATGCTCGCCGGGCCGGGGACCTTCGCCGGGCTCACGTCGCTGACCGGCGAGGACTGGACGGAGATCCGCGCGAAGAGCACGGCCGCCACCGAGGCTGCCAGGGCGCAGCGCGCCTGACCGTAGAAGTATCCGCGACAGCAGCGCGCCCGACCGTAGAAGTATCCGCGATATTGCTTCGGCTTTCAGTGTCCGGTGAAGTGCGGTGGTCGGTGCTCGGTGAACGCCGCAAGTGCCTCCGGCATGTCCTCGCCTCTGGTCAACAGTGCCTGGCCCCGGTTTTCCAGCTCCAGGGCGGCGGCGTAGGAGGTGATCTCCTGGTTGCGTTGCAGGGCCCGTTTGGACATCCGGACACCACCGGGGGAGTTCGCGGAGATCGTTGCGGCGAGCGCGAACGCCTCGTCCATGAGGTGGGCGCCGGGGACGACTCGGTTGACCAGGCCGATCCGTGCCGCCTCCTCGGCCTCCACGACGCGGGCGGTGTAGGCCAGTTCGGCTGCTCGTCCGTAGCCGATCAGTCGGGTCAGCTGCCACGACGTGCCCAGTTCGCCCGAGGAGAGTCCGATCTTCACGAACGCGCAGTTGAACTTCGCGCTCGGCGCGGCCAGCCGGATGTCGGCCGCGAGCGCGAGGGCCATGCCGCCGCCGGCGGCCGGACCGTGCACCGCCGCGATGACCGGGAACGGCAGGTGCCGGATCGCGGCCAGTCCGGCGGTGGCGATCTCCTGAAACCGCAGGAACTCCCGCACGCCCATCTTCGTGATCACCTCGACCTCGGCGAGATCGAAGCCCGTGCAGAACGCCTTCTCCCCGGCGCCGCGCACGACCAGGGCCCGGGCACCGCTGTCGCGCAGGGCATAGGCGGCGGTGTGGTACTCCTCGAACATCGTCACGGTCTGGGAGTTCGCCCGGTCCGGTCGGTTCATGGTCAGCACCGCGATGTTGTCCTCGGTCATCGCGACGTGCAGCGTCTCCAGTTCGGGCGGCTCGAAGGTCTGCACCGGCTTTTCTCCTCGCCCGGTCCGGGTGTGCGGTGCGGCAGCCATCGGTCAGCGTCCCGTGAAGTGTGGGGCGCGCCCGGTCCGGAAGGCGTCAAGTGCCTCCGGCATGTCCTCGCCCCTGGTCAGTAGCGCCTGGCCCCGGTTTTCCAGCTCCAGGGCGGCGGCGTAGGAGCTGATCTCCATATTGGCCTGGAGGGCTCGCTTGGACATCTCGACACCGCCGGGGGAGTTCGCGCAGATCGTCGCGGCCATCTCCAGCGCCGTGGTCATCAGCTGCTCGGCCGGCACCACCCGGTTGACCAGGCCGGTGCGTTCGGCCTCGACGGCGTCCATCAGACCACCGGTGTAGGCGAACTCCGCGGCGGCGGCGGGGCCGATCAACCGGGGCAGCAGCCAGGACGTGCCGAGGTCGCCGGCGGACATGCCGATTCGGACGAACGCCGCGTTGAACTTGGCCGCGGGCGAGGCGAGCCGGATGTCGGCTGCCAGCGCGAGGGCCAAACCGCCGCCGGCCGCGGCGCCGTTCACCGCCGCGATGACCGGTACCCGGATGGTGCGGATCGCGGCCAGCGCTCGCGCGGCCCGCTCCTGCTGATCGAGCATTCCCATAGCACCCAGCGAGGTCAGCAGTTGTGCGTCGGCGAGGTCGTAGCCCGCGCAGAAGGCCCTGCCCTCGCCGGTCAGCACCAGCACCCGCAGACTCTCCTCCCGGTCGAGGGCGAGCGCGGTGGTCTCCAGTTCGCGGAACATCAGGTCGGTCATCGCGTTGAGTCGATCCGGGCGGTCGAGCGTCAGGACGACGACACCGTCTCGCGGCCGGTCCAGCCGGATCGTCTCCAGGTCCGGAATGCGGTGTGTCATCGGTGCGTCCTCTCCTGTTGGCGGCTGGGGAATCCTCGCCCGGTCAGCCGAACCTCGGGGTCCGCTTCTCCAGGAACGCGGTGATCCCTTCCTTGGCCTCGCCCCGCTCGAACAGCTCCTGCTCCTGCTCGGCCTCATAGCGCAAGCCCTCGGCCAGCGGGAGGTCGAATGCGGTGTCCACGGTCCGGATCACCGCGCCGAGCGCGGGCAGGGACATGCCGGCCAGTTCGCCGGCCAGGGCCAGCGCGGCATCCAGCGCGGAGCCGGCGTCGACCAACCGGTCGACGAGTCCGATCGCTTTGGCCTCCTCGGCGGGCACCTGGCGAGCGGTGGTCATGATGTCGATGGCTCGGCCGCGCCCCACCAGGCGCGGCAGGCGTTGGGTGCCA
>CAJCJE010000466.1 GCA_903970565.1 Candidatus Melainabacteria bacterium
GGGTGGCCGGGTCGATGCCCCACGCGGTGTTCGGCGTGGGCGGCAGCCGGTCGAAGACCTGCCGCACCGAGTCCAACTGGGCCAGCGTGTAGCGCGGCAGGCCCGCGCTCGGCGCCGGGACCAGCGCACCGCCGACCGCGCTAGCGGAGCCACCGGCGGCACTACCGGAGCTACTGGCGGCACTGGGGGTACTGCCGGCCGGGGCCACGGAGTCGCCGGCCGACGCGCTCGCCGACGGCGCGAACTCGACCACCGCGGCGGTCGCGCCGAGGGCGCCGACGGCCACGACGGCGGCCACGACGGTCAGGGTCCGGCCACGCCGGGAGGTCAGCCGAATCAGTTTCGCGATCACAGTGCGTTGACGCTACGCGGCAGCTCACCAGCGCGTTCCCACGGGGCGGCACCAAATAGATACTCAGCGTGACTTTATCCTTCGATCGAGGGAATCTCGGCGGTGGCAAACTCCGCGATGATGACGGATGACCGAAAACGCCGGCCGGAAAGTCCCCCGCCGACCCGACCGTGCCCCGCCGCGCATCGGACACTCCTTCGGTGGGGATCGACGACCGGGATGGACGCGGCCGTGTCCCGACCGGGAGAATCCGGTGGCCGCGTAGCGTGGTACCGATTGTTCGCGACAGTCGACGGACAGTGGTTGACCAGCGGCGACGACCCGGTGCGCAGGCCGTGCCGAGATGGCGAGAAGGAGCGGTGATGGCGACCTATCTGGTGACCGGAGCGACCGGACTGATCGGTCGGCACGTCGTCGACGAGTTGTTGCGGCGCGACGATACCGATCAGGTACTCGTCCTGACCCGATCGAGTTCACTCCATCGGCTGGACGCGCTGCGGCACCGCTGGCCGAACGCGGACCGGGTCCAGGCGCTGACCGGGGACATCGGCCAGCCACTGCTGGGCATCGCCGGGGCGACCCTGGAGGAACTGACCGACCAGGTCGACCACCTCATCCACCTCGCCGCGATCTACGACCTCACCGCCGACGCGGAGGCGACCGCGCTGGCCAACGTGGAGGGCACCCGCAACGTGCTCGCGGTGGCCGCCGCGATCCATGCCGGCTGCCTGCACCATGTCTCCTCGGTCGCAGTCGCCGGTGACTACCACGGCACCTTCACCGAGGACATGTTCGACGCCGGCCAGCGGCTGCCCAACGCCTACTACCGGACCAAGTTCGCGGCCGAGGAACTCGTTCGCGAGCAGCACGAGGTGCCCTGGCGGGTGTACCGGCCCGCGGCCGTGGTCGGCAACTCGCGTACCGGCGAGATGGACAAGATCGACGGGCCGTACTACTTCTTCCCGGCCATCTCCCGCCTGGGCCGGCTGCCGAAGCTGCCGGTCGTGCTGCCCGACCTCGGCGACACCAACGTGGTCCCGGTCGACTACGTCGCCGCCGCGCTCACCTATCTCCTTCGCCAGCCCGGCCTCGACGAGCGGACCTTCCACCTGGTCAACCCGACACCGCAGCCGATCACCGGGGTCTACGACGCCTTCGCCCGCGCGGCCGGCGCGCCGAGGGTGACCGCGCAGCTGGGCAGGGGCCTGTCCGATCCGCTGCTGCGGCTGGCCGAGTTCGCCGAGTGGGTGCCCGGCGTGACGCTGGCCAGGGACGCGGTGCTGGATCGGCTCGGCATCCCGCCGGCCGTACTGGGCGTGATGGAGTTCCACGCCAGGTTCGATTCGACCGCGACCGAGCAGGAACTGGCCGGCAGTGGCATCGAGGTGCCGCCACTGGCCGACTACGCGGGCGTGCTGTGGCGCTACTGGCGCGAACACCTCGACCCGTTCCGGGCCCGTCGGCACGGTGGGGCCGGGCAGCTGGACGGCAGGCGGGTGGTGATCACCGGTGCCTCCTCCGGCATCGGCCGCAGCACCGCGCTGCGGGTCGCCGAACTGGGCGGCATCCCGCTGTTGGTCGCCCGGCGCGCCGCCGAACTGGAGGAGGTGCGCGCGGAGATCACCGCCGCCGGCGGGGACGCCTACTGCTATCCGTGCGACCTGACCGACGAGGAGTCGGTGAACAAGGCGGTTGCCGCGATGCTGTCCGAACACGACGGCGTCGACATGCTGGTGAACAACGCGGGCCGGTCGATCCGCCGCTCGGTGGCCCGCTCCTACGACCGGTTCCACGACTTCGAGCGCGCGATGGCGATCAACTACTTCGGTGCGGTGCGGCTGATCCTCGCGCTGCTGCCGCAGATGACCGAGCGCCGTTTCGGGCACATCGTGAACGTGTCCTCGATCGGCGTGCAGGGCATCGCGCCCCGCTTCTCCGCCTACGTCGCGTCCAAGGCCGCGCTGGACTACTTCAGCAAGGTGGTGGCGACCGAGACGCACGGCGCCGGGATCACCTTCACCACCGTGCACATGCCGCTGGTGCGCACGCCGATGATCCGGCCGACCAAGATCTACGAGGCCTTCCCGGCGAAGTCGCCGGCGCAGGCGGCGGACATGGTGATCGAGGCACTGGTCGAGCGGCCCAAGCACATCGGCACGCCGACCGGCGCGGCCATGCAGTTCACCTACGCCCTCGCGCCCGGTCTGGTCGACGCCATCGCCTACCAGGCGTACCGGATCTTCCCGGACTCCACGGCGGCCGGCGGCACCGGCGCGGTCCGCCTCGGCAAGGGCGAGCAGCAGCTCACCCGGCTGGCCACCGCCGTCGCCAAGCTCACCCGGGGCTTCCACTGGTGAGACCCCGGCGAGGGCTCAGCCGGGCAGCGGCACGGTGATCGCGGTCAGCACGAAGCCGTCCCGGACCAGGTAGCGGCCGGTGAAACCGGTCAGCGCCGGGCCGGTGTTCGTGCTCCCGTCGACCAGGAGTTCCACGGTGAACCCGCTGCTGGCCGGATCGACGGTGATGTGCGCGTCCTCGAATCCCAGCCACCGGCCGGTCAGCGGGAACCACGCCTTGTAGACGCTCTCCTTGGCGCTGAACAGCAACCGGTCCCAGTAGATCGACCCGGTGTTACCCAGGGCCGCGAGCTGGGTCTGCTCCTCGGGCAGCGCGATGGCCCCGAGCACGCCCTCCGGGAGGACGTCGTGCACCTCGGCGTCGATGCCGACCGAGCGGATCTTGCCCGCGTCGGCGACCGCGGCGGCGCAGTAGCCGGCGGTGTGGGTCATGCTGCCGACCACCCCGGCCGGCCAGAGCGGCTCGCCCTTGGCGCCGCGCAGCAGCGGCACCGGGGCGACCCCGATCCTGGCCAGCGCGCGGCGGGCCGCGGTGCGCACGTTGGTCACCTCCAGGCGGCGCTTCTCCACGGCCTTGGCGACCAGGTCGTGCTCGGCGGGCAGCAGCTCGGCGGTGGGGTCGGCGCCGAAGATCTCCTCGGCGGCGATCTCGGCGGGCAGCAGGTCGGCGATCATCGGGCCACCGCGTTGTACGGAACCCGGGACGGATCGGCGGGCAGGATTCGGCGAACCGGGTTGGGTGCCG
>CAJCJE010000467.1 GCA_903970565.1 Candidatus Melainabacteria bacterium
AGAGTCGTCGGCAGGGATCGACACCTGGTTGATCGACCGGTCCGGCGATCTTGCGGTCCGCGTCCAGAGCCGGTTGGGCGGCCCGGCGGCCGAATGGCTCGCCGGCCAGGTACACCGGGTGTTGGAGGTCGTCACCGAGACGCCGGACGTCGTACTGTCCCAGATCGACATCCGGGGCGCGGACGAGCTGACTCGGATCGCCGAGTGGAACGCGACCGAGTGGGAGGTCCCCGCACTGACCCTGCCCGCCCTGATCGAAGCACAGGTGGCTCGCACCCCCGACCAACCAGCGGTCTGCTGGCCAGAAGGCGAACTCACCTATGCCGAACTGGACGCCAGGGCCAACCAACTCGCCCACCAGCTGATCAGTCGGGGCACCGGACCCGGCGCCGTTGTCGCCCTCGCCCTGCCCCGCTCAGTAGACATCGTGGTCGCGACCCTCGCGGTCACCAAATCAGGTGCGGCATTCCTTCCCGTCGACCCGGACTACCCCATCGACCGCATCACCTACATGCTCACCGACAGCACACCACACCTCATCATCACCACCTCGAACCTGACCGGAAAACTCCCCACCGGACACGACACCCTCACCCTCGACACCAACCTGGTCGACGGACCAACACACGCCCCCACCGACAACGACCGGCTGACACCGCTGCGACGGGGACACACCGCCTACATCATCTACACCTCAGGCTCCACCGGACGCCCCAAGGGTGTCCTCGTCCCCCACACCGGCATCGCCAACTTCGCCCTCGCCGAAACCGAACACTTCACCGTCAAGCCAGGCGACCGGGTCCTCCAATTCGCCTCACCCAGCTTCGACGCCTCCGTCCTCGAACTGTGCCTGGCGCTGCCCGCCGGCGCGGCACTCATCGTTCCGCCGCCAGGACCACTACTGGGACAGGGACTGGTCGACGTCCTCCTCGGGCAGCGAATCACCCACGCACTGATCCCACCAGCAGCTCTGACCACCGTCCCCGACGATGCCATCGCGGAACTGACCGACTTCCAGAACCTCATCGTCGGCGGCGACGCCTGCTCCGCCGAACTCGTCACCACATGGGCACCCGGCCGACGCATGACCAACGCCTACGGACCCACCGAAACCACCGTCGTCGCCACCTGGAGCGATCCGCTGACCACCAGCACACAACCACCCACCATCGGCGGACCCGTCCCCAACACCCAGATCCACCTCCTGGACACCCAACTGCGGCCGGTTCCGGTCGGGGTCATCGGCGCGGTGTTCGTGGCCGGTCCCGGCCTGGCGCACGGCTATCTGCACCAACCGGGACTGACCGCAGCGCGGTTCGTACCCAACCCGTTCGGGGCACCCGGATCACGGCTGTACGACACCGGAGACCTCGCCCGCTGGGACAACGCCGGCCAACTCCACTACCACGGCCGCACCGACCACCAGGTCAAAATCCGGGGCTACCGCATCGAACCCGCCGAGATCGAGAACACCCTGAATCGGCACCCCGACGTCAGCAACGCCATCGTCACCCCGAACCAGAACCGGCTCGTGGCCTACGTGGTGTGCGGCCGGGACATCCCGCCGGGCGAACTGATCGCGTTCCTGCGTACCTCGCTGCCGGACTACATGATCCCGGCCGCGATCATGCCGATCGACGCGCTTCCGCTCAGTCCCAACGGAAAGGTCGACCTGGGTCGACTGCCGGAACCCGTGGTCACGACGGCGCAGACCTACACACCGCCCGAGACCGAGATCGAACACGTCCTCGCCGACATCTGGGCCGAGATCCTGCACAGCAGCCCTATCGGCATCCACGACAGCTTCTTCCAACTCGGCGGCGACTCCGTGCGCAGCGTGTTGATCACGGCGCGGGTGCAGACCGCGTTCGACGTGACGATCACCCCGAAGGACGTACTGACCACCGGCACCATCAGCGCGCTGGCCGAGCTGATCGAAGAACAGATCCTGCGCGAACTCGAACAACTCGCCGCGGGCGACGGAACAGTCTGAGGAGACGACCGTGACTTCATCACGACAGGACCGCATCGCCGCCCTGCCAGCACACTTACAGGCCAAGCTGCGGGCGCGGCTGGCCGGCACCGCGACCAGGACGGACGTGATCCCACCAGCCGACCGCGACGCTCCGCTGCCGCTGTCCCCGGCCCAGCAGCGACTGTGGTTCCTGCATCAGTTCCAGTCCGGTGACGCCAGCTACCACAGCGGCAGCGTGCTGCGGCTGACCGGCCAGTTGGACGTGCCGGCGCTGACCACGGCGCTGCGCGCCCTCCAGACCCGGCACGAGTCGCTGCGCACCACCTTCGACGAGGTCGACGGGGTGGGCCGGCAGATCGTGCACGAACCGGGCGAACTCGACGTCCCGGTGCGGATCGTGCCGCTCACGGCACGCAACGGCGACCGGGCCGAGGAACTGAACCGGATTCTGGTCCAGGAGTACGAGAGCCCGTTCGACCTGCGGCACGGACCATTGGTGCGGGCCCTGCTGGTGCGGGTGGACGCCGCCGAGCACGTGCTGCTGCTCGGCGCGCACCACATCGTCATCGACGGCTGGTCGATGGGGGTGCTGGTGACCGAACTCGGCGCGCTCTACAGCGCGGCGGTCGACGGTTCCGTCGCGGCGCTGCCCGAGTTGACCCTCCAGTACCCGGACTTCTCGGTCTGGCAGCGAAACCGGCTCGCCAGTGGCGCGGTGAACGGCCAGGTCGACTACTGGAAACAGCAGTTGCGCGACCTGACGCCGCTGGAACTGGCCACCGACCGGCCCCGGCCCGCCGTGTACCGCACCGACGGCGCGGTGCTGGAGTTCACCGTGCCGGCCGAGACCACCTCGGCCCTGGGCCGGCTGGCCAGAGACCGCGAGACCACCCTGTTCGCGGTGCTGGTCGCCGCCTGTCAGCTGCTGTTCGCCCGCTGGTCCAACCAGGACGACATCGCGGTGGGCAGTGTGGTCAGCGGTCGCAACAGACCCGAGCTGACCAACCTGGTCGGCTTCTTCGTCAACACCGTGGTGCTGCGCTGCACGGTCGACGAGAACCGGACGTTCACCGAATTCCTCAGCACGGTTCGCGACACCGCGCTGGACGCGGTCGCCAACGACGAGGCGCCCTTCGAGCAGGTACTGGACGCGCTGCACGTGCAGCGCGATGTCAGCCGCAACCCGCTGTTCGACGTGATGGTGATGCTGCACGACGGTCCCGGTGGCGCGCCCGGTTTCGCCGGGCTGGACGTCACGCCGTCGGACCTGTCCCGCAATGTGTCCAATTTCGACCTGACCTTCGAGTTCCAGGTGACCGGCGGGGTGTTGGCCGGTTCGGTCGAGTACAACACCGACCTGTTCGACACCGCGACGGTGCGGCGGATGGCCGGGCATCTGACCACGCTGCTGCACGCGATCACCACCGCGCCGGACCGGCCGCTGACCGAGCTGGACATGCTCACCCCGGCCGAGCGCCAGCAGCTCCTGGCCACCTGGAACGACACCGCCGCCCCCACCGACCTCCGCAGCTATCCGCGGATCTTCGCGGACCAGGCCGAACGCACCCCGCAGGCGCGGGCCCTGGTCTGCGGTGCGGACTCCTACACCTTCGCCGAACTCAACGCGCGCGCCAACCAGTTGGCGCGGCAGCTGCACGCCCGCGGGGTCGGACCCGAGCGCGTCGTCGCGCTGCACCTGCCGCGCACCGCGGACATGATCATCGCCATGCTGGCCGCGTGGAAGGCCGGCGGCTGCTATCTCCCGCTCGACCCCGGCCTGCCCGCCGACCGCGTCGCGCACCTGATCGGCGACGCCCGGCCCGTCCTGGTTGTCTCCACCGAGGCCGGCGGACCCGCTCTGCCGCCGGACACGCCGCACCTGCTGCTCGACGATCCGGGTACCCGCGACGCGATCGGCCAGCAGCCCACCGGCAACCCCGACACGATGCCGGCCCCGGACAACGCGGCCTACCTGATCTACACCTCCGGGTCGACCGGCACCCCCAAGGGTGTCACCGTCGAACACCGCAACCTGGCCAACCTGCTCACCGCCCACCGGGCCGGCTTCCTGCGCCACGCCGACGGTCGGGTACTGCGGGTCGCGCTCACCGCGACGTTCTCCTTCGACACCTCGCTCGAAGGCCCGGTGCTGATGGCCGACGGCCACGAGCTGCACGTCATCGGCGAGCAGCTGCGCCACGACCCGCACGCCCTGGTCGACTACATCGCCGAGCAGCGCATCGACTTCCTCGACCTCACTCCCACCTACCTTCAGGAGCTGTTGCCGGCCGGCCTGCTCACCGATCCGCGCCACCGGCCTGCCATCCTGATGCTGGGCGGCGAGGCGCTGCCGCTGCCGGTATGGCAGGAACTGGCTGACGCGCCCGACACCGTCAGCTACAACTTCTACGGCCCGACTGAGTCCACTGTGGACGCCGTAGCCGGCCGGGTGAGCCGGGACACCGCGCCGGTCATCGGCCGGCCGATCGCCAATCTGCACGCCCACGTGCTGGACCGCGCGCTGCGGCCGGTGCCGGTCGGCGTGCCGGGTGAGCTGTACCTGGCCGGGGCGCAACTGGCCCGCGGCTACCACGACCGGGCGGGGCTGACCGCGCAGCGGTTCGTCGCCAACCCGTTCGGGCGCCCCGGCAGCCGGATGTACGCCACCGGCGACCTGGTCCGCTGGACCTCGGACGGTCAGCTGGACTACCTCGGCCGCACCGACCAGCAGATCAAGATCCACGGGCACCGGATCGAGCCGGGCGAGGTGGAA